>CAJIZO010000125.1 GCA_905181995.1 Flavobacteriaceae bacterium TMED48 | reverse complement strand
TAGCTGGCTAGCATATCTGCCTTGCTCATCGGCGCGTTGGTTTTGCCATTCTTAGAGGCCATGTCGCTATTCCTTTAACAAGTAGTCAACTTTGCGGTGGATCACCCACCTTGATAATCGCGTTATTTTCCGTCTACCGTGAACGCCAGTAACACGTTGCCCGGCATCCGCGAGCCAAACGAATAACCCGAATTCACCAGCAGCGTGCCGTCGACCACTACCGGACCATCGGACTCAATCGCGCCACCATGGGCCGGTGCCCCGGATACGCTGGTAAACGATTGATTTGTCGGATACTCCCACAAGATGTTGCCATCGGATTGTCGATAAGCGCGAAGGAAGCCATCGAACGCACCGGCAAATACTACGCCTGGGATTGACGTGATGGCCGCAGACAGCCCCTGGTCGCAGGCAGGTCGACTGTCTTTGGGGCAGCGATCTTGCGCCGCGGTGTACCAATTGACGTCGCCACTAGCGATGTCCACCGAATACAGTCCGGGAGTGCCTTTCCAAACCTCATCGAGACCAAAGTCACTGTCCGCAATCGACGCGTACAAACTGTCCGCCATCGCCGTCATCCCCCAGTGGACGCCGCCGACGAAACCGCCATTGCCGATTTTCGTTTTCCACAACAATTTTCCCTCTTGGTCCGGATCGAGGGCAAACACATGCCCCGACTTCTGCCCTACCAGCAAAACATCTCGCCCCGATGATCCACGGTGCAAGATCACCGAAGCACCAATATCCAGATCAGGGCCATTTTCCGTCGGGCAATTACCGCGCAAACCGCCGACAAAGCACGCCATATTCCACGCGTCATTAGCGAGCGCTTGGTGCGTCCAGAGTATTTTACCGTCGTCTAAATCGATAGCCATTACTGCATCGCTGGTTGCTGAAGCGGGAGAGGAGTAGTTTTCTCCGGTACCTATGTAAAGCCGATTGCGCTCGACATCGATTGTGGGGCTGTTCCAAACCGGCGCGCCCGATGGCGCCATCAAGTTGACCCCAAGGGTATTCTTGCTGCCGGTCGGCTGTGCTTTATCGACGCTGTAGGCGACCCATCGACGACTGCCATCGGCGATATTGAGCGCTACCACACCGCCACGAAACGTACAGCATGGATAAGCCGGATTGGCGGCAGATGCCCATTCTCGCGACGACAGGGGCACGTAGAGCGTGTCTCCGTGCAATTTAGGACTGCCGGTAATGGTGGTATCTGGGTGGTCGTTGACCGCGCTCTTCCATACCAGTTTGCCGCTGGAACGATCTATGGCATAGACCGCGCCATCGAAGTCGCCAAAGTACAAACGTTCTGGCGCGTCTTCACTAGCGTGGCTGAGCGAGAGTGCGTGGCGAACTTCACTGTCGGCAGAAAATGTCCAGTGGGCGCAGCCACTGGCGAGGTCGAGCGCGAATACAGTGCCGTTTTGGCTGCCGACAAATACCTCACCACGACTGACAATCGGCTGTGATCTAGCGCGCGTTGCGCCGGGATAAGCGAACGCCCACTTTAGCTTTAAGTTGTTCACATCGGCTGCCTTTAAACGCGCTGTTTTGGCATCGATCGCGCGGCTATTGGTCGGCCCCATACCCCAACTTAAAACCGTATTTGACGAACCATTTGCCACTACTGCCGGCTTTTCATTGGCGCAGTAAAGGGTCGCTGCAGCGTCTTGGGAGGTCAGTGCGCGGTCGCCAAGATGCTCGGCTAGGGCGATCTTTTGCTGTTCGGAGAGGCCGCTCGCCTGAGCTTGCATGATGCCATTATTTAGGGCATCAAGAATGTACTCTGGGCCGAGCATCGGGAAGACGATTTTGTGCGGCGCGCGCGCAACCGGGCCATCATGGCAGCCGGCACAACGCTGCTGATAAAGGGTTGCGCCGATATCAGTCGCCTCAGTCGGGCTTTTTCCAGCATCCACGGCAGGCCAGCACAAGCCGCTTAAAGCGGTCAGAATAGTTGCCAAAGTAATCCGTTTCACGCTCATATCACCGCTCACTCTGCGCTTCGGGAGGGTCTTCTGGGGCTTCGTTCCACATATGCTTGTAGACTTTCCATTCACCGCTATCCTGACGTTTCAACACGTCCAGGTATTTTACTTTGTTGACCAATTGGTCGAGCGCGGCGTCATTGTCGGTGATCTTGCCGACCCCCTCTGCCATGCTGACGTAAATGATATAGTCATAGCGCGCCAAGGCGTAGTCTCCGAGCAGGTCTATCTGTATCTCGCCCAAGCTCTCAACCCGATATTCGGCGTGTTGAAAAACGGGGATTAAGAATTCGGCGTACGCGTCCCGCCCAGCGATGTCAGTAGCTCCCGGGGGTATCATCGTTACCTGTTCGTCGAGTACGTTCACGTAGCTTGCACGATCGCCATCCTCGACGGCTGTTTTCCAGCGGCTGTAGAGTTCGGTTATGGCGTCTTTGTCGGCTTGCAGATCTTCCTTCGGTGCTTGCACTGCCCCGTCGTTGGAAGGACTGCAGCCAGCTGCTACCATGGCTATTACAGCCACCACAACCAGTTGATGTAACGCTCGATAATCCTTCATCTTTTTTACCCCTTTTTATTTTTCAGTTTATTTATTCTTTGCCAGTAAGCCATCAGCGCCGACTGACGGCTATTTTACCAACGTTTGAGTTTCCGGTTGCGCGCTGTGTTTGTCAATCTGCATTTTCACCAATGGCGCGCGATCTGCTTTGTGTCGCGGTTGTTTGACGACTTTGGAGTTGACGATCTCGACTAGCTTGATGGCATTGTATGAATCCACCGTCCGCGTCGATGGTGCGTCCTGATAGAGCGTGGTGCGCTGACGCGATGAGCGCCCTGCGCGTTGAATAATATTTTCCAGCGTTTGCGGTCTTTTTTCCTGACCATGGGTCGCACCAGCGGCGCGGGTGATGGTTTCATTCATCAGCGTACCTCCCAAGTCATTTGCCCCTGATTGCAGGCAGGCACTGGTACCCATTTCGCCAAGTTTGACCCAGGATGTTTGGATATTGTCGACCTGTTGATTAAATACCAATCTTGCCACCGCGTGCATCAGAATAGATTCTCTGAAAGTCGGGCCTTTGCGGCTGCGTCCTTTTAGATACATGGGCGCCTCTACCGGAACAAACGGAAGCGGCACGAACTCGGTAAAACCGCCGGTGCGGGTTTGTACCTCGCGAACGCGACGCAGATGTCGCGCCCAGTGCTGCAGGCCATCAACGTGGCCAAACATAATTGTCGCGGTCGTACGCAAGCCCAATTTATGCGCCGTCTCAATCACTTTTAGCCATTGCGCCGTGTTAATTTTATCTGGACACAGTAGCGCTCTGACCTCGTCATCGAGCACTTCGGCAGCGGTACCCGGAAGGCTGCTTAGACCGGCTTCCTTCAATTGTCCGAGGAATTCCTCGACGCTGATACCCAGGGTCGCAGCGCCTTGCCACACCTCGAGCGGTGAGAACGCGTGAATATGGATATCGGGTGCACCGCGTTTTATTGCCGCTAGTACATCGAGATATTTTTGCCCGGTATAACTAGGGTGGATACCCCCCTGCAGGCATACCTCGGTGGCCCCTCGCTGCCAGGCTTCGGCGGCTCTGCGGGTAATCTCTTCAGCCGTTAAGTCATAGGGCTTACCGCGCAAATTTTCGCTTAACTTGCCTTTGGAGAATGCGCAGAACTGGCATTTAAAGTAGCACACGTTGGTGTAATTGATGTTGCGCGTTACCACGTAGGCGACGGTATTGCCGTTGACTTTTTCGCGCAGCGCATCCGCCTGCTGGCAAACGTAAGAAAATTCTGCACCGCGGGCTTGAAATAGTCGCACAATATCGTCTTCAGAGAGCTCTTCACCGCGGCCCGCACGGGCAACGATATCGGTCAAGTTGGCATCGATGGTATGGCCAGATATATTTTCGGTGCAGGGCTCAAGCAACGCCTGGGGTACTTCTTCGCTCTGTCCGGATATCCAATCATCGGTGCGCGGAAAGCCCTCGGCATCAATCATTTGTAAAACACTGGTGCGCAGCGCGGGATCCAGCCAGCGGCCGACTTTGCGCGCATAGGCCGGGTAGATAGTTAGTCGTTGCTGCAATAGTTTTCCGGCGGCCGCGGTCTCGCGTGCAAGTCTTTCGACGTGTGGCCAAGGCGCTTCGGGATTGACGTAGTCCGGTGTCACCGGCGACACCCCTCCCCAATCGTTGATGCCGGCTGCAACCAATAAGGGCAGCACGCCGGGCGACAGATTTGGCGGCGCTTGGATACTCATCTCGGCACCAAATATCAACCGCGCCACGGCGATCGTCCAGAGTAAATCGTCGAGGTCTGGCTCCGGCGCCTGGGCCATCTTGGTGCCCTCTTTGGCGCGGAAATTTTGTATTATGATCTCTTGAATATTGCCGTATTGCTGGTGCACAGCGCGCAGCGCCAACAGCGACTCGATACGCTCCTGGCGGGTTTCACCTATGCCTATGAGGATGCCGCTGGTAAAGGGCACGCTGGCTTCTCCGGCTAAGCGCATGGTCTGCAATCGCAGTTCCGGGTCTTTGTCCGGCGAGCCGAAGTGGGGCATGCCTTTTTGGCACAGTCGCCGGGAAGAAGATTCGAGCATAATCCCCATCGATGCCGATACTGGTCTTAGCATTGCCAGTTCTTCCGCATCCATGCAACCGGCATTGATGTGCGGCAAAACTCCGGTCTCTTTGAAGACCCGTTCAGCGACCATAGCCACGTATTCGAGCGTGGTTTTACAACCGAGCTCCACCAGCGCTTCTCGCGCCGCTTTATAGCGCAGTTCAGGTTTCTCTCCGAGCGTGAACAGCGCTTCTTTACAGCCCATCGCCTGCGCTTTGCTGACGACCTCGATAACGTCGTCGATCGCCATGTAGGGCGTCGTAATTTTCTTTGGTGTGCGCGCAAAGGTACAGTAGTGGCAGACATCTCGACACAGGTGCGTCAGTGGTATAAACACTTTTCGAGAGTAGGTGACCACATTTCTAAAGCCCCGATCGCGAATCTCGGTGGCGAGTCCCATCAGTTGCGCGGTATCGTCACAATCCGCTAACGCCAGCGATTGGCGTTCACTGGGCAACTGATCACTGGCCATTAGGTTGGCAATGCTATCGGCGGCGACTGTAGATGTATTAACTAACCCGTTCATATTGGCGGCCTTGCAGTGGTGTTAGGTTGCTTACGCCTGCATCTAGGCGCGCGGCAATCCCTTGTTCATTGAGGTAACTAATGGTGTTTTGTGCAACCTGCCCATGCGCGTGCTCGAGTAGGTAAACCAGATCCTCTGGGTAGTCAATGTCGCAGCCAGTAGCAGTATTTAGAACCACTTTTGCGTCGAATTCGCTCTTCGCCGCCTGTTGCAAGTGCTGGTTGCAACTGTCTGCACCATAGTGAAATTTGAACGCTGAAGCCGGTGTTGCCAGCAGACAGTTGCTGCCCTGGCGATGCCGATCTGGGGCCAGGGTCAATCTCTTGTTGCCAGTGCGTCGATGGCGGGCTATCAATAGACTGAGCGCCTCGTTGGACAACAGTGGCAGGTCGCCGTGGACAACCATAATATTGTCAATATCGCGCTGCGCGAGCGCCGACACCGCCGCTTGCACTACCGCGTTTAAACCTTGCGCATCTAGTGGCTTCTCGGGCATCCATTCGCACCTGTATCGGCGCGCCAGATTGGCAACCACGGGATCGTCGGAGACCAAAATGATACCCTCGACTTCCGATTGGCGAGACAGCACCGCGAGGACATCGTGGAGCATGGCAGTAAACAGCCCTTGGCGCTCGGATGCATTGAGCAGATGCGACAGCCGCTGTTTTGCGGCAGCCAGCGTTTTGATCGGAAGCAGCGCCCACATCAGATGGCACCCGCTTTGGCGCCGTCGAAGCGCTTCGATAGCGACAGGCTAAAGTCCACCACCTGGCGTGCCAGTGTGCGGCGATCCTCCAGAGTCTGCATCATGGTCGGCACCACCAGCACCGCCAGCCCAGTGTCGCGCAGGGGCTGTGCATGTGCGGCATCTTTTTGGTCGATAACAAAGCCGTCGAGCAGGTCGCCGTAATAGGCCGCCACCGACGCAGCAGTCACCGGCATGCCCAATTCTGCCATCATCTTTGCGGCGGGTCCCTTGACCGCATCGCCATCGATAATGGGCGATACGGCGACTACCGGCGCAACACTTGTGCGCATCTGCTGAGCGATGCCGGCAAGCTTGATAATGGGGTCGATGCTGACAAAGGGGTTGGATGGGCCTATAACAATAGCCCCTAAGTCGGGCGAGCGTAACAGTTGTTGAAAACCTATTTGTGGGCGAGCGGATTCAATTCCCTGCAGTTGAATCCCGCGGGTTTCCGGCGCGCACCGCTGGGCGACGAAATACTCTTGAAAAGATAGCATGCCACTGGCGGTGTCGATAAAGCTTCTGACGGTGTCGTCGGTCATCGGTAGAATAGGGTGCGCGATGCCGAGGCTGGCGCAGAGTTTGGCGGTCACTGCCGAGAGCGTTGAGCCGCTCTTCAGCTGATGGCTTCTTGCCAGGTGGGTCGCTAGGTCGCGATCGCCAAGTTGAAACCACGTCGGTTCTCCGAGTCGCGCCAGTGCATCCAGCGCAGCCCACGATTCATCTGCTAGGCCCCAGCCGCGGGAGGTATCGTTTAGACCGCTTAGCGTGTACATCAAGGTGTCTAGGTCGGGACTGATATGCAGGCCGAGATGTTCGAAATCATCGGCGGTGTTAACCACCACCGTTAGCTGTTGTGGGGTCAAGCAATGGCTTAACCCAAGCGCCAGCTTAGAGCCTCCGACCCCTCCCGATAGGGCGAGGATATGTCGATCACTGTTAAATTCGACCACTTCACTCCCCCTAACGAAATAGATCTCGGTCGCGCGCGCGAATTAACGCACCGGAGCCCTCGGATGAGGGTGTTAAATTGGCACCTTTTACTAGAACCACTGGTGCCGACTCCCCTGCCTGACCCATCAAAAAGGACGCTGCCGCTGCTAGTTCGTCGGCAATCGCAACTTCGGTAACTTGCATCTCGCGGCCAAATAAGTCGCGATCCCCAATCATATCTTCCAACGCCACCAAGCCACTGGTGCCTATGGCGAAACCCGCTGATCCATTTCGCCAAGCGCGCCCGGCGCTGTCGTTGATGATGACAGATAACTGTTGATCTGGGCTAGTTTTTAGTTTGCGAACTAGTTGGTCGGCGCTTGCGTCAGGGTTTTCCGGAAGCAGCAAGACGCGCGGATTTTTCTCGTCGCTGGTGATGTTGGACTGATCTATTCCGGCGTTGGCATGAACATACCCGAGCTGATGCTCAACGATCAAAACGCCCTGGCGATGAGCGACCACAACATTCGATTGATCGAGTATGACCTGCACTAAACGCGGATCTTTATCGACCTCAAGCGCGAGTTGTTCCGCGCGGTCACCGACCTCAACTCGATTGAGGTAGACGTAGCGGTCTTCGGCTTTCGACACCACTTTTTGCGCAATCACCAACAAATCGCCATCCTCGAGGAACAGCGACCCGCGCGCCAGTGACGCCTGAATCAGCGCGGCGAGATCGTCGCCGGGTTCCACCAAAGGAAACTCCGGCAGCGCGATTAAACGCATTTCTGTGGTCGATCGAGTCAAAGCTCGATTACCTCTTTAAGTCTGACATCAAGCGACTATTCACCCAGTCCAGTAAGCGCTATGCCGGCGTGACACTTGTACTGTTTGTTGATAAAAATCAGCACCGATGTCAAGGCTTCCGCGGCTGCGGCATTGGCGATTGAACCCGCGTGATAGCCGCGCATGTCGCAGGCCTCGACCAAAGTGATGACCTGCGCACGCGCGTCGCGATTGTTGCCGCTAACCAGCACGTCGCAACCGGCATTGGTGCCTTTTTGCAGGTGGTGGGCGGCAACATTTTGAAATGCCGAGACCACTCGGACGCCGTCGCCGAGCAACTCTTGCGCTCGCTGTCCGGCAGAGCCGCCCTCTGGAAGTTGCACACGGGCTACTTTGGGTGGTACCAACGGTACGGTGACATCGATCAAAATTTTGTCTTGCAAGGCAGGTGCAACCTGTTCCAAAGTGCTTTGGTGGTGACTGAAAGGCACGGTGATCGCGACTATATCGGCGCTTTCGGCAGCCGCGAGGTTTTCAGCCGCGCGCAGATTCATCTCGGCTATACCGCGCTCCGCCAGCATGCTTTGCATAGCGGCAACCGCCGTCTCGGCTTTTTCTGCGGTCCGTGAGCCGATGATTACCGGGTATCCGGCCTCGGCCCAGCAGCGGGCCAAACCGGTACCCAGATCGCCGGTACCGCCTAAAATTGCTATTACAGGTTTGTTGTCAGACATAGTGTTCGCCTTAAAGGTTGTCCAAGCGGTAAACATCAACCGCCGTTTGATAAAAAAGAGATGCCCGCTCAGCATCCGTGTGTTTCGCCGTTGCGCGTTTGTACGCATTCCACAGTACGGCGTAAGATCCTGCCACGCGATCTACTGGAAAGTTACTCTCGAGCATACAGCGCTGTGCACCAAATAATTCGATGCAGGTATTAAAATACGGTGTTATAGCCTCTGCAAGATCTATCGACGTCGGCGGTGCTGGTTGTTTTTGCCAGTCGAACCCGGCGATCGACATATTTAGCCCGCCGAGCTTAACGAACACATTGTCGCAGTTTGCAATGGCAGTAAGGCTGGTGCGCCAGGCTTCGAAGACTTCGGTTCTGCAACCCCGATAGGGCCCAAGCCCCAGTGGACCACCGACATGGTTGAGGATGATTTTAATCTTTGGAAAGGTCTTTGCCAGCGTCACTAGCTCGTCCAGCTGGGTGTGGTAAAGCCACGCATCAAAGCTCAAATTGAGTGATTCGAGCGCTGCAAAGCCGTCGAGAAATTTTCGATCAGCCAGCAACTGCGGCGGTGGATTGGTATGTGAGTTACGAATTTTGTCGCTGCTGTGGCAGGCGGTAGTGTAGCGAATACCGCGAAATCTTGAGCTGCTTTCGCAGTGCATTTTTAGTGACGGCAAGACATCTTCGCCAAGCCGTAGGTCGGCAAAGCCGACAATCCCCGCCGCGACGCCACATGGCTCACCCGCCTGCTGGGTCGAGCGGGACAATGCATCGATGTGTTCGGTCTCGCCAACCGCGCGCAATTCAACCGCCCCGCCGGTCCAATAGTGCTGCATACACTCGACATAAACGGTTTTCACCACGCGGTGCCCGGCGCTAAAATCAGCCAGTGCCTCGTCCATCAAGTAGCGATTATCCGGGTACTCCCAGAGGTGGTGGTGGGCGTCGCAGATCTGCAACTCCGGCTCGAGGATCGGCTCGGAGGTCTGAGCTAACCACGCCTCACGTTGTTGCTGAGTATTCATCGCCGACCCACTTCGCCGAATCGGCCGATTGCGCCGGGCTGTGGGCCGGTGCTCGAAAGGGCGTTAAATAATGCTGTCGAGGGCGCGGTCATCGGGCTATTCGCGCTGCGCCATTGTTTAGAACGGTCTGGTCGCGCTCGACGACTTTGCAGCGAAATATCATGTCTTCACCGCTTCGCCAGATCTCTGTGCGCAGCGTTTCACCGGGGTAAACGGGCGCTGAAAAACGCACATTGAAGCGCGTAAGGCGTGAACCTGGATGCGTGGCACAGGCGTCTAAAACCGCTCTTGCGGCGATGCCGAACGTTGCTAAGCCATGCAAAATAGGGCTTTGAAAGCCGGCTTTTGCGGCAATTTTTGGGTCTGCATGCAGCGGGTTATAGTCGCCGCTGAGACGGTACAGCAAGGCCGCATTGGGTGCTATTTGAATATCTTGGTGGCTGTCGGCGGCGCGTTCAGGAATGCTGGGAGGCGCTGCCGGAGCGGTTTGCGGCGGGCGTTCAAAGCCGCCGTTGCCGCGCGCGAAGACCACCGCTTTTTGGGTGTTTAGCAAATCTCCGGAGGCCTTGTCGAAGAGTTGCCGCTGGGTGAAGATCAAGGCGCCTTTATCGGCCCCTTTGTCGAGGATGTCGAGTACTTTGGTCTGCCCAACCACGGTGCCGTGAGGGGGAAGATCACGGTGAATTTCCAGATGCTGTTCGCCGTGGAGTACTTTGACTATGTCGATGCCGGTTTTCGGGTTGGCTAGCCACGCGCCGGGATAGCCCAGCGTCACAGCCATGGTCGGAAAGCTCTGCAATTGCTTTTCGTACAGGTACTTTATCTGCTCTGGATCGGTGGGGTTGTTGCCCAGCCCGAGCCCCAAGGCGTAGAGTATGCTGTCCTTTTCTGTATAGGTTTGTTCGACGTCGTCGAACCGCCAGTTGAGAATCGTTTGATAATCAAGTCCCATTGCAGAGCCCCCATTTCAGCACGGCTTACACCGGGTCCCAGGTGAATACATCGGCGGTAACGTCGAGGTCATACATCGACGCTTTAAAGGCGTCGAAGACTTGCGCGCTGACGGTCTCTGGAGTCCAGCCTTCCGCGGTGTGCACCGAGCGCACCGGCCGCGGTTGGCTCATCAAAAATATTTCGTTATTGCGCACCGCAAATACCTGCCCGGACACATCGGCCGCCGCGTCGCTAAACAGGGCGGTCGCTAAGGGGGCGATTTTTTCTGGCGTCATTTGCTTGACTTTTTCCAAGCGCGCTTGCTGCTCTTCAGTGTCTGAAGGCAGGGTGCCTATCAATCGACTCCAGGCAAAGGGCGAAATGCAATTGGAGCGCACGTTGTAGCGCGACATGTCCAGAGCGATACTTTTGGACAGCCCAACTACGCCCAATTTAGCGGCCATATAGTTTGCCTGAGCAAGATTACCGATCAACGCTGAAGTCGAAGTCATGTGTACAAAGTTGCCGCTTTGTTGTGTGCGAAAATGCGGCGCGCAGGCGCGGCTCATGTTGAAAGAGCCCTTGAGGTGTACTTTGATCACCAGATCAAATTGATCCTCGGACATTTTGTGAAAAATGGAGTCTCTTAAAATTCCGGCATTGTTGACCACGCCATCGACGCTACCAAAGGTATCGATGCAAGATTGTACAATGCCCTCAGCAGCCTCGCTCTCGGCGACACTGCTATAGTTGGCGATGGCGTTGCCACCGGCGGCAGTGATTTCATCGACTACCTGTGCCGCTGGACTCGAGTCGGCACCTTCTCCCTGCGCACTGACGCCGAGATCATTGACCACCACGTTGGCTCCAGCATCGGCCAGCATAATCGCTATTGCGCGGCCGATACCACGGCCTGCACCGGTGACGATAATGGATTTTCCCTCGAGCATCTGAGACATACTAATTTCCTTTGCTGTTGCATAGTTAAATATAAGGCCGGTTATCGGCAACCCGTCTTGAGCGATAAGCGGGCGCTATTCATTATATGGTCATGTGTTATGTCAATCGCCGCTGGCGTCAGCAAACCTGGGCTGTGTTCAAACGCTCCAAGAACGCTTCGATCCATGGCTGCCCCGGGGCTTTTGCTCGCCGAGACGATCGGGCGCGGTGCCAAGCACCGCGCCCGACTCGACGGGTTATCGCTTGAGTACGATTCCCGAATCTTCGCGATCCCAGCAGTCTTCGGTAACACCTTCAACCTTGAGCTTGTATTTTTCAACCCGCTCACTCGGCGTTTTGGGGAGACTGTCGCGGAAGGCGATGTAACGCGGAATGGCAAAATACGCCATGCGCGGCTCACACCACTCGATCAATTCGGCTTCGCTGACCTGCTGGCCGTCTTGCATGATAACGACCGCCTTGACGTCCTCTTCACCAACATCCGATGGCACACCAACAACGCAGGATTCAAGCACCGATGGGTGCGAACTGATAACCGCCTCGACCTCGAACGAGGATATGTTCTCTCCGCGGCGGCGCAGGGCCTGCTTTTTGCGGTCGACAAAATAGAAGTAACCGTCTTCATCCATGCGCCCTAGGTCGCCGGTATTGATCCACATATTTTCGAACAGCTCGAGACTCTTTTCGGGCATTTTGTAATAGCCATTGGTACCGACGCCCATAGTTTGTGGGCGGGCAACAAATTCACCCAATTCCATCGGAGCCGCTTGGTTGTTGTTCTCGTCGATAATCTGTACATCCCAGCCAGTTATGGCCTTGCCGCAAGAGCCTGGACGGACGTTGTCGATTGGGTTGGCCAGACAGCAGTAACATTCAGTCATGCCGTAGACTTCCAGCAATTTGGTGTTAAAGCGCTTTTCAAAATCGTGCCAAATGTTGACTGGTGCAGCCGCACCGACCATTAGTCGAAGGGGGTTGTCGCCGTCGTCGGCGCGCTCTGCAGCCTTCATCAGAATCGGAATAATGCCGCCGATGTAGTTGGCCTCGGTACACTCCCATCGTCGGCAGTCCTCCCACAGGCTACTGGCAGAAAAACGCTCCACAATGACCGCTTTAGCGTCGGCTAGTATCGCCGGTCCAATGGTAATCCCCTGCGCGTTGCCGTGGAAAAAGGGCAGGCCGGTGTAGAGGACATCGTCCTCGGTGTACTGTGAGTACTTGACCGACTGAGACCAGATGTCATACCAGTAGTAATGGCTGATCATGACGCCTTTTGAGACACCCGTGGTTCCTGAGGTGAAAAGGATGGATGCCATGTCGCTGGAGTTTACGATGACGTTGGGCGAGTCTGACGAGTGATCCATTAATTCTGCAAAGAAGCTGCACTCAATGCCTTTCCACGTCGGCAGGCTCTGCTCGTCGGTGGTGTTGTAAAAAACTGTGTGGTTAACGCTCGACAGATCATCTGAAACGGGTCCTAGTCGATCTAGGAACACGGTGTCTGCAACCAGTACAACGCTGTCAGATTGCACAATTTGATGAATCAAACCGGTGCCTTTTAGGGCCACATTAATCGGCACTTCGACGGCGCCAATTTTATTCAGCCCAAACCAAGCGTATAAAAATTCTTCGCAATTGGGCAGCATGAGCGCGACCTTGTCGCCGTGCTTGACACCCATTGCCGCGAAACCATTGGCGGCCTTGTTGATGTTGTGGTTGAGTTGCTCAAAGGTAATAGGCACGTCTCTGAACTGAAAGACAACATGGTTGGGATACTGTCTTGCCTTGTCTTCGATGATGCTCGATAAAACTCTGTCTTGTTTGGCATATTCTTGCATGTTCCAAGATTCGAGTTTCTTTTCGGCCTTGATGAATTTGTCGTCCCACTGTCCCATAATTACCTCCTCGTGAAAAAAAAGGCAGGCCAAAGCCTGCCAGATTTGATTTGTTAAACGTTACTATCGAACGTCGTATGGTTTTGACATCTCGTAAGATTCGTTGAACCAGACGCCTTTCTCGTACATTTGAACCATCTTGCCAAAGTCCCAAGACGTGGGAGAGTTTTTGTTTGGGAGGACCTTGATGATGGCGCGATTGGGTGTGTGGACACCCTTAAAGGCTGCGGCGCGCAACTCATCGTTGCCCTTGAGGTCAAACCAGTACTTGTCGATAATCGCCCAGTGAACCTTGGTCATTAGCTCTTGTTCAAAAGATACTTCAGCCTTACCAATAATTTGAATCGACTTCTGGCGCTTGGCGTTTGATCCGTCGTTGCTGATGCTGACTGAGATCTTGGGGTTGGCGATCAGGTGATCAATTTTCTTTCGGTACTTTTGCACGCTACTGATATAGACGTGGCCATCTTCTAACACCACGTAAAACATCGGCGTGACAATTGGGTAACCATACTGCGATACGTGGGCCATATGGCAGTAACAATTGTGCTTGTAGAGGATGTCAAATTCTTCTGGCTCCATCGGATAGTCTTTGTTGACATTCACTTGCTCAAGCTTGATGGGATCGAAATTGGGTTTCTTGGGGGTTTCTTCTGACATGCTGTTGCTCCGCTATGCTCTATTAAAAGTATGACAACCCTAGGGGGATGTCTGAATGGAGGCAAATAGTATTTGTATTTGCGAGTTAAAACGCCGACAATTTTTTTAAAATTGAACTTAATTCAAATTTAAAAGGGTTGGGCTTGGTTGTCAAGTCCCTGAGCTAAAAAAAATGACTTTTCGACGCGCTGACGTGCGCGCCGGGGATTGCGTATTGACAGTGGCTTAAGGTATTTATTTTATTTGCCCAATAATGCTTGCATCGGTCGGCTTAAGCACATCTTTGGACACTGTCGCTTTGGTGGCCGGCGCCTCGGGACAATATTCTTTGGCAGGAATGCTTGAATTTAATTCAAAAGTTCAGCACAATCCAAACCATTAGTACCCTGGCAGGGTGGACTCAAAACCCTGCCGGTAACTCAGAATGCGATAAATAGATGAAGGAAATATGAGATGGCGGATGTAGTTGTAGAGACCAAGGGCGAGGTCACGTGGATTCGCTTGAACCGTCCTGAACGCATGAATTCTTACGATGCGGAAATGGCGCGCGAGTTGATTGCCGCGGTGCGTGGTGCAGCCGACAGCGGTGTTATTGTGATTACCGGCACCGGTCGCGCATTTTGTGCGGGGGGCTATCTGGCTAATTTACAAGACCCGGATGCCAACGCTCTGCGCAGTATGTTTTATGGGTCGCTGGATGTTTATGAAGCGATTAGAACGAGTCCTCGACCGGTGATTGCCGCGGTTAATGGCGCAGCAGCTGGTGGCGGCAATGAATTGGTGGTTGCATGCGATTTGGCTATTGCCGTTGAGAGCGCGACTTTCGGGCAGACTGGTGTGCGCATCGGTAGTGCGCCGGTACTTGGCGGAACCAATTTTTTAAGCCTGACGATTGGCGAAAAGCGCGCTAAAGAGGTCGCTTTTATGTGTCGCCGTTACAAAGCTCGAGATGCACTGGGTATGGGCTGGATCAATGCGGTGGTCGACAACGATCAACTCGAAGCCGAAGTGACCCGTTGGGCAGATGAATTGCTGGTGATGAGTCCTCGTTATTTGGAGATTGCCAAAATCAGCTCGAATCAATGGTGGAATCAATCCCGTGACGCCTACTTGAGCGGTTTGGGCATGTTGGTGCAGGCCATTGGATCCAACGATATGATCGAGGGAGCTAGCGCTTTTATGCAAAAGCGTAAAGCACAGTTCGACGGTCGCGCAATCAAGCCCGAAGATTAACTGGGGGTGGCCTCTGTGACCAGGGGCTAGCTATCATCGTCATGCAACGATCTATCTGTGTGGGCACAGGACGTTTAATACTGCGAGCAAATTATGAACTTCAATTTAGATGAAAAATATTTAACTATCCAAGCGCGGGCGCTCGAGTTAGCGCGAGAAATCGAGCCAATGGCGGTCGAAGCCGACGCCTCGAACGTGGTACACCAAGGGGTCCTCGAAGCGCTCAAGGCCAGCGGTCTGAGTCGGCTAATGGTTGCTGCTGAATATGGTGGCACTTATGAAACCATCGATCCTTTGGCCATTTGTGTCGTGCGTGAAGCGATGATGGCGACCTCGTCCCATCTCGATTCACTGTTTGCCCTGCAGGGCATCGGCAGTTACGCCATTACTGTCGCCGGCTCCCAGCAACAGCGTGAACAGTGGCTACCCAAAGTGGCTGCGACCGAAGCGCTGGGTGCGCTGGCGTTGACCGAAGACAATTCTGGGTCAGATTTAAAATCGGTCTCCACCGAGGTCAAAGAAACCGCAGACGGTTTGGTTTTAAATGGTTCCAAAGCGTATATTTCGAACGCCGGTGCCGCCGCTTATTATATTGTTTTCGCCAAGGAGGATAGCGGGTTCTCCACGGTGTTAGTGCCGGCGGACAGCGATGGTGTGTCGACCAAGCAAACCACCGAACTGATTGCGCCCCACGTGCTTGGCGACGTTTATTTCGACAATGTACAACTGCCCCATAGCGCTCGCTTGGGAGTCGCTGGTGACGGCTTGCAAAATGCGCTCGCTACGCTCGGCGTGTTCCGAGTGTCGGTGGCAGGGGCCGCGGTGGGTCTAGCGCAAGCTGCGCTCGACGAAGCGGTTCGCCACACCAGCACGCGGGTCCAGTTTGGGCGCCCGCTGGCACGGCTAGGCCCGGTTGCGCAAATGTTAGCCGACAGTTGGACCGAAATAGAGATGGCGCGGTTGATCACCTATCGCGCCGCTTCGATGGCCTGCGCCGATCCGTCGTCGACCTTGCACCACTCATCCATGGCAAAGTTGGCCGCCAGTGAGATGGCCTCGCGCGTTGTCGATCGCTGCGTTCAGATGATGGGCCGTTATGGCCTAGAGCATCAATCGAAGATCGAGCGACTTTATCGTCAGGCACGACCGATGCGAATTTATGAAGGATCGTCCGAGGTGCTGCGCCTTGGCATCGCCAAGCAGTTGGTTTTGGAGAAAGCTTGATGGATTTTCAACTTGCCGGCAAGGTCGCAATCGTCACCGGCGCAAGCCGCGGGCTCGGCTATCAGATGGCCTTGGCCCTCGCTGGACAGGGAGTTAAAGTACTTGCCGTGGCGCGCTCAATCGATGACTTGAACGACCTGCAGTCACAAGATCCTGAGCGCATAGCGGTCAGCCAGTGCGATATGCTCGACGCTGCGGCTGTGGCCGCTCTGCCAGAGCAGGCGCGGGAGCTGTTTGGAAGCATCGATATAGTGGTTAATAATGCAGGTATTGCGCCGGCGACTCCTTTTTTACAACAAGATTTTGATGAGTGGCAGCGGGTTTTCGCGGTCAATGTCACCGCCCCAGCGATTCTTTGTCGTGCCGCAGGCGAGCATATGGTTGCCCAGGGTTCGGGAAAAATAATAAACGTGGCCTCGACCTCGGGTATTCTCGGCAAGGCCAGTCTCGCGGCCTATTCTTCGAGTAAGGG
The DNA here is from genome assembly GCA_905181995.1 of Flavobacteriaceae bacterium TMED48. Classification (GTDB taxonomy): domain Bacteria; phylum Pseudomonadota; class Gammaproteobacteria; order Pseudomonadales; family Porticoccaceae; genus TMED48. The sequence goes on along the minus strand of CAJIZO010000125.1, from coordinate 16,175 downwards.
CGCAGTGTTGCAATTCACCAAAGCACTGGCCGCAGAGTGGGCCAAATTTGGTGTACAGGTGAATGCGATTGCCCCTGGCGCGTTTAAAACTGACGCCCAGTCCAAAGTCATGGAATCGCCAGAAATACTCAAGCGCCGAGTAGGTAAGATTCCAGCGCGGCGAATGGCGGAAAGCTCAGAAATAGGTGCTTTGACCTGTTACCTTGCGTCCGCTCAGTCGGATTTTGTTACCGGGTCGGTGATGGTTATAGACGGCGGCGAATCATCCAAACTGTAGCTAGTTGATTTAATTTGAGCGCGCCGTGCAAAACCTGCGGCGTAGCGTCCGGCAAACGGCAGACAACTATGAAAGGGAATCAGTGTGACCAATAGAGGGATTACTTCGGTGGGTGCCTACGCACCCAGGCGGCGATTGTTGCGCAGCGCCATAGCAACGGCTCATGCCTGGGCCAAACCGGGTTTAAAAGGGCTTGGTAAGGGTTCGCGGGCCATTTGCTCGCACGATGAAGATGTTATTACCATGGCGGTAGCCGCGGCCCGTGTCTGTCTTGGTGGCGGTGACAACCGCTCGCCCGACCGGCTGTTATTGGCGTCCACTAGCTTGCCGTTTGCGGATCGCCAGAATGCCACCGTTGTCGGCGAGGCGCTCAATCTTGCCGAGGATCTGCAAACCGCAGATATCAGTGGCTCTCAAAGGGCCGCAACCAGTGCGTTATTACTTGGGCTGCAACACGGCGGTGCGGAATGCATGGTGGTGGGTGCCGAAAAATGTTTGACCCGAGCCGGCAGCGTCGAAGAATTCACCGTTGGCGATGCCGCGGCTGCCTTGACCACCGGCGAAGATCAACAGTTGGCGCGATTTATCGGATCGCACTCTATTTCCCGAGATATGGTCGACCACTATCGCACTGCCCAGTCCGATTATAACTACGCACTGGAGGAGCGCTGGATCCGCGATTGTGGTTTGATGGAAATCATTCCAGAGACCGTCGCGGCCCTATTGACCAAGCTTCACATGTTACCCGAACAGATCGATCGCCTGCTGATTGCCGGCGTCGATGGACGGCCAGCGGCGCAGATTGCCGCCCGGTGTAGTATCGATAAAATGGCGCTTCACGAAGGCCTTAAAGCGCCGATTGGCCACGCCGGTAGCGCCGATGCGCTGTTGTTGTTGGTCGATGCGCTCCAGGCGGCTGAACCCGACCAGCATATTCTGCTCGTCGGCTTTGGCCAGGGTTGCGATGCGTTGTTATTCCAAACCACTGACATTGTCCATCGCGCTCGCGAAAGTCACGGCGTTGCTGCGGCGATTGCGGCGGGTGTCGACGACACTAACTACCTGCGTTACCTGTCGTTCGCCGGGCTCGTGGATATCGATTGGGGTATGCGTGCAGAACGCGATAACCGCACCTCCCAGGCTGCTTTTTATCGAGGTCGTCGAGCCATTACTGGTTTTGTTGGTGGTCTCTGCCGCGATTGCGGCGTCGCGCAATTCCCGAAAACTGCGCTTTGCGTGAATCCCAATTGCGGCAAGCAAGATACCCAGGATGACGAGATGTTCGCCAACAAGGCCGGCCAGGTGAAATCCTTCACCGAGGATTGGTTGGCGTTGTCGTTGAACCCACCGTTAATGTACGGAAGCGTTAGATTTGATCGTCAAAGTACCTTGATGATGGAGTTTACCGACTTCGACCCTGGTGAATTGAGCATTGGTAGTAAGCTGCAGATGGTCTTTCGAATCAAAGATTTCGACCCCTTGCGGGGCTATCATCGATATTTCTGGAAAGCGGCACCAGCCGCAGAATAATCCAACAAGGTAGGCAAGCATTATGGCAAGTGGAATCAAGGACAAGGTCGCTATTATTGGCATGGGATGCAGCCGATTTGGCGAGCGCTGGGACTGCGGCGCGGAGCATCTGATGCTCGAGGCGTTCGACGAGTGCCTAGCAGATGCAGGGATAGAAAAAGCCCAGATCGAGGCGGCGTGGCTGGGGCTGTGTTATCAAGAGCAAAGTTTGGGTAAATCCTCCATCTCCCTATCCCAGTCGTTGCGCCTGCCGAACGTTCCGGTGACCCGGGTCGAAAACCTCTGCGCCACCGGTACCGAGGCATTGCGTGGCGCAGCTTATGCGGTGGCCTCTGGGGCCTGCGATATTGCTCTCGCTATGGGCGTCGAAAAGCTCAAGGATACTGGCTTTGGCGGCTTGCCGGCGAGAACCATGGGGACCTTTGAAGATCTGTGGTTTCCGGGGGTTTCGGCACCGGGGTCGTTCGCGCAACTGGCGAGTGCCTACGCCCACAAACACAATATACCCATGGACCAATTGCGCGAGGCAATGGCGCACGTGTCGTGGAAAAGCCATGAGAATGGGGCCTTGAATCCAAAAGCCCATTTGAAAAACCGTATCACCAAGGAAAAAGTACTCAACGCGCCGATGATCTCTTATCCATTGGGCTTATTCGATTGCTGCGGTGTTAGCGATGGCGCTGCTTGCGCCATTGTGACAACACCTGAAATGGCCAAAAAAATCGGCCGAGCGGCCAATTTAGTGAGTATTAAGGCGCTCCAACTAGCGGTTAGCAATGGTGCGGAGATGTTCTACGACGAGTGGGATGGCAGTCATGCTATGACCGCAGAGCTAGCATCTAAGCGCGCTTACAGCGAGGCAGGAATCACCGACCCGAAGCGGCAACTGGACATGGTCGAAGTGCACGACTGCTTTTCGATCACCGAGCTGGTGACTATGGAGGATTTGGGTTTGTCGGCGCCGGGTCAGGCTTGTCAGGATATCACCGCTGGGGTGTATGATCGGGACGGCGCATTGCCGTGCAACGTCGACGGTGGACTAAAGTGTTTTGGCCATCCCCTTGGAGCTACAGGGCTGCGCATGGTGTACGAGATATACCAGCAGCTGCACGGCCGTACAGGGGAGCGCCAATTGGACGATCCAACCTTGGGATTAACCCACAATTTGGGTGGCTTTCCCAATCGCAACGTCTGCAGTATCTCGATTGTCGGCTTGTATGAATAGCTGACAAGGCGCGCAAACATAGTTAAAACGACTTACACGAAGTGTCAGGTAGTAGTCGCGCGATGATTGGATTAACGTGCGCTAATAGAAAACTGGTTTACATCGATCGATGCACGATGGCGCACAGCAAAGCACCGGGTTTCATGGTGGCGACCTTTTTAAGCGCGGCAAATAGTCCGCGGTGCCGAGAGAGAGAATCGGATTACCTAGATGCGTTATAAAAATAAGGGAGTCGTTCGGTATGCCATTTAGTGATTTTTCAAAGACCGTAAACGCTGTAGTGCTGGCGATGACCTGCACCAGTTATTCTGGGTTTATTCTTTCCCAGGAAACCAGCGCTGATAGCTTCCGACCGATCTATGAGCCCACCGTGTCGATGGACACTGTGGTGTCAAAATTGTCCGACGAAGACCTCGCCAACGTCGTGTATTCGCCGCCAGTTGAAAATACATCGATGCGACTCCTATGGGGCGATACCCATCTTCATACTAACCTGTCGGTCGACGCCTATCTGAGAGGGACGCGCTTGACGCGCGAGATTGCCTATCGATTTGCCCAGGGCAAGGTTGTTACCGCCGACAATGGTATGAAAGCCCAACTCAGGCGGCCACTGGATTTTTTGGCGATTGCCGATCACGCATCGCAGATGGGAATATTCCCGCGGTTGGAAGTTAATGACCCGCTACTCAAAGACTGGCAGGTCGGGCAGCGCTGGGCAAAAATGATGCGCGAGGGCCGGATTATCGACGTCGGTATCGAATGGGCTGGATCGATGGCCAGCTCGCCGGATCCCAAGTATTTGAATACGCCGGACGTGCGCCGTTCTATTTGGCGCGATATTGCCGAGGAAAGCGACAAGCACAATCTGCCAGGATATTTTACCGCGTTTATCGCTCACGAGTGGACATCCGCTCCAGCGGGCGATCAATTGCACCGCGTGGTGCTTTTTAAAGACGCTGCAGACAAGGCTGTTCAACAGATTCCTTTTTCCGCGCAAGACGGCGACGATCCGGAGCTGTTGTGGGATCACTTAGAGAAATACCAGCAAAAAACTGGTGGCTCGGTGATGGCTATTCCGCACAATAGCAACGGCAGTGGCGGGAAAATGTTTGCTCCGGTGCGTTTAAATGGTGCGCCTATGAACGCCCATTACGCGACGCAGCGTGCCAAATGGGAGCCAGTGGTGGAAGTGACCCAGCTCAAAGGTGATTCGGAGACCCACCCAATCGTATCGCCGGATGATCCGTTTGCCGATTTCGAGTCGTGGGACCAAGGCAACCTCGCATTTACCAAGGTCAGCACGCCTGAAGACTTCCAATACGATTATATTCGCCCGGCCTTGCGCGAGGGCCTTCGGCATGAATCTGCGCTCGGCGTCAATCCGTTTAAGTTCGGTATGATCGGCAGCACCGATTCGCATACCGGGCTGGCAACCACCGATGAGGACAACTTTTTTGGCAAGTTTGGTGAGTCCTTGCCCCAGCCGGGTCGCTATGCCAACCAAATGTTTGGCGTATTGCAGGAGGGCTTTCGGTTTGGCGCCTCGGGATTGGCCGCCGTTTGGGCCAAAGAAAACACCCGAGAAGAGATATTTGCCGCGCTCAAGCGCCGCGAGGTCTATGCCACGTCGGGCCCTCGAATTAGCGTGCACTTTTTTGGCGGTTGGAATTTTAATGTGAGCGACGCAATGGCACCTGACCTGGCGGTCATCGGCTACCGAAAAGGGGTACCGATGGGCGGTGATTTAAGCACTGCGCCGAGTGGCAAATCGCCGACATTTTTGTTGTCGGCGGTCAAAGACCCGCTAGGGGCAAACCTCGATCGGATTCAGGTCATCAAAGGTTGGTTGGATGGTGCCGGAGCGACTCACGAAAAAATATACAACATTGCCCTCTCCGACGATCGTACGCCTAACCAACCCGTGGCCAGCACGGTGGATCTGACAACTGCGTCTTATACCAACAGCATTGGCTCTTCGCACTTCAACCAAGTCTGGACTGATCCCGATTTCGATCCGACGCTCAGGGCTTTTTACTATGTCCGGGTGCTGGAGATTCCGACGCCTCGGTGGACGGCTTACGACGAGTTAAAATTTAAAGTCAAAATGCCCGATCAAGTCCCTAGAATCGTTCAGGACAGAGCCTATACCTCAGCCATTTGGTATACGCCCTAAACCGCCACTACCGCTAGCCGCGTTTTGACAAGCGAGCGTCGATCGAGTTTGTCGGGTAGCGACGGCATTGCTAATCGACTTATGTCCGAGTTGGCTGACACTCTAACTGCTGTATCACAGCGGCTAATCTTGAATATAAATCGCATGGTTGCACGTTGTAAGTGGGCACCAGTATCCCTATAATGACCGGCCTCGCTGACCGCCGAGTGTGAATGAGCGTTACCACGGGGTCGGAGTCGGAGGGCAGTATGTCGACGATTGCTAAGCCAGCAGTCCACTCAGTCGCCAGCAGGCAATTGGCGGTTCTGTTGTTAATGACCGCGGCCGTGACGCCATTCGGAGTAGAGATTGCTAGTTCGGTATGGGTTGGCGGTCTGATCCACCTGATACCGCACGCTTGGTTTGCACACATGGCGTACAGGCACACGGGAGCACGGCAAGTAAGGCGCGTTGTACGAGGGTTTTATTTGGGTCAGGCGGGAAAGTTGATGCTCACCGCTACATTGGTTGTAGCGGCGGCAAAATTGCCCTTTAGTGTGAATTTTTTGGTGGTATTTATAACGTTTATTGTTATGGTGCCGTTGTATCTCGTATTGGTGGCCAAGTTGTTTCATCGGAGCCAGTAGCAAAGCGTAAACCGACGTATCGGTTAGAGTTGAGAGAGTCGAATGGCAGGCGAAAATCCCGCGAGTACCACCGAATATATTCAGCACCATCTGCAGAACCTAGTTTATGGGCTGCACCCTGAAAATGGTTGGAGTTTGGCCCACAGCGCCGAAGAGGCCGCTGAAATGGGCTTTTGGGCCGTTCATGTCGATTCCATGGCCTGGTCTATCGGCCTTGGCTTGTTGTTTTGCTGGATTTTTCGCAGCGCCGCGACGCGCGCCACCACCGGCGTGCCCCGGGGCCTGCTGAACTTTGTCGAGTTAGTGGTGGAGTTTATTGACAGCTCGGTAAAAGACAGCTTTCACGGCAACAACAAAATGATTGCGCCCTTGGCGTTGACCATTTTTGTGTGGATCTTTTTGATGAATTTTATGGATCTTCTGCCGGTGGACCTCATACCTTCATTGCTGAGCCTTGCCGGCGTGAACTATCAAAAGGTGGTGCCCTCAACCGACCCTAACATCACCATGGGCATGGCGCTCGCAGTATTTGTCTTGATGCTGTACTACTCGATCAAAATTAAGGGTTCTGGGTTCGTTGCAGAACTCACTATGCACCCCTTCAACCACTGGGCGTTTATTCCAATCAACCTGTTTATGGAAACCGTTGGGTTGTTGGCGAAGCCGTTTTCATTGGGTTTGCGGTTGTTCGGTAATATGTACGCTGGCGAAATGATTTTTATCTTGATCGCGATGATGTTCGCCGCTGGCGCGGGCACAGGTCTGGTGGCTGGCGGTCTCAACGCGCAGTTGTTTGGCGAATATACCAACGGGTGGTTCTGGCTGATTATCTTTACTCTGGTGGTCGGCGTTTGTTGGCTCAACCTCAAGGGCCGGGTGTCGACGATTAAAACTGTGTTGCTATGCATGATATTTATGGCGCTCGGCGGCGGCGTGTTTGCGCTCGGCGGCGGGTTAATGCAGTGGGGTTGGGCGGTGTTCCATATCTTGGTCATCACCTTACAGGCGTTTATTTTTATGGTGCTCACCGTCGTCTACCTCAGTATGGCGCACGAAGAACACTAATTATTTAACTTTTAACTACTAAAACTGGGAGTCAACGATGGAACTTGTAATTATTGCTGCGGCAATCATGCTCGGAATGGGCGCATTGGGAGCAGCTATTGGTATGGGTTTGCTTGGCGGTAAACTCATCGAAGGGACTGCGCGTCAGCCAGAACTTGGCCCGATGTTGCAGGGCAAAATGTTTCTCTTGGCCGGCTTGATCGATGCCGTGCCAATCATCGGTGTCGGTATTGCCATGTATCTGATTTTCGTTGTTGCTCCCGGCGTCGGCGCATAGCGGTCACCACCTTTTAATGCACCCTAATGACGAGGTAGAGGCGTGAATATTAATTTAACGCTGTTTGGACAGATGGTCACCTTTGCATTCTTTGTGTGGTTTTGCATGAAGTATGTCTGGCCGGTCATCATCGAAGCCATGGATGAGCGGCAGCAAAAAATTGCCGACGGTTTGGATGCTGCTGAGCGAGCTATGCGCGATTTAGAAAGCGCGCAGAGTCAAGCGTCTGATCAAATGCAGGTCGCCAAGCAAGAGGCCGCTGGAATTATCGATCAGGCCAATAAACGCGCTGGTCAGATCGTTGAAGAAGCCAAGCAACAGGCGATTGCCGAGGGCGACCGTCTAAAAGTGGCGGCTGCAGCGGAGATTGACCAAGAGCTCAACCGGGCTCGGGAAGAGCTGCGTGGTGCAGTTGCTGGTTTAGCGCTGGCAGGCGCTGAGCGGGTCCTCGAGGCGTCGGTCGACGATGCTGCAAATCGTGCGCTGGTCGAACAGCTCGCGGCCCAGTTGTAGGCGGGGTCGGTTATGGCAGAGCTGAGCACACTGGCGCGGCCCTACGCGCGCGCAGCATTCGAACACGCCGTCGCGGCAGATCACTTGCAGGAGTGGTCGGATAGCTTGCGCACCGCCGCTACGGTGGTGGTGCAACCGCCGGTCGTTGGATTGCTGAGTTCGCCCAGTACCACCGGCGCCGAACAATCCGCAGCGGTGGTTGATCTATGCGGCGACACGCTGGGGGCGGAACTACAGAACTTTGTGGTCATCCTCTCAGAAAATAGACGCATACAACTACTTCCGCAAATTGCCCAGCAGTTTGAAAGTATGAAGGCCAATCACGAAAAGGCCATCGACGTGGAGGTAGTCTCAGCACAAGAGCTGGACGCCGAACAACAGCGCCAACTCAGTGAAGCGCTCGGCAAAAAACTCGAGCGCAACATTAATATGCAGGTTCGTTTGGATAAGAGCCTGATCGGGGGTGCGGTAATACGCGCCGGGGACACGGTTATTGACGGGTCCATTCGCGGTCGTTTGACCAAACTTGCAGAATCATTAAATTCGTAAAGGATTGAGGTCCAAGCATGCAGCAACTGAATCCATCAGAAATCAGTGAAATCATCAAAAGTCGTATCGACAACTTGGATGTTTCATCGGAAGCCCAAAATGAGGGCACAATCGTTTCCGTATCGGACGGCATTATTCGTATCCACGGTCTAGCCGACGTGATGTATGGCGAAATGATCGAGTTCGATGGCGGTATCTTTGGAATGGCGCTCAATCTTGAGCGCGATTCGGTCGGTGCGGTGGTGTTGGGTGATTACCAGACCCTAGCCGAGGGCCAAAAGGCTCGCTGTACCGGGCGCGTACTCGAAGTGCCGGTGGGCCCAGAACTCGAGGGGCGTGTCGTTGATGCCTTGGGTAACCCAATCGATGGCAAGGGCCCGATCAATGCGGCGCTTACCGACGCGCTGGAAAAGGTTGCTCCGGGTGTTATTGAGCGGCAATCGGTTGATCAACCGGTACAGATTGGCCTCAAGGCGATCGATGCCATGGTGCCGATTGGTCGCGGTCAACGTGAATTGATTATTGGCGATCGGCAAATTGGTAAGACCGCGATTGCGGTTGATGCGATCATCAACCAGAAGGGCTCTGGCATCAAGTGCATCTATGTTGCGATCGGCCAAAAAGCCGCCTCGGTCGCTGCAGTGGTGCGCAAGTTAGAAGAACACGGCGCGATGGAGCACACGGTGGTCGTTGCGGCGACCGCATCCGATCCCGCTGCAATGCAGTATCTGGCACCGTTTGCTGGTTGTACCATGGGCGAGTACTACCGCGATCGTGGTCAAGACGCGCTGATTATTTACGATGATCTGACCAAGCAGGCCTGGGCTTACCGGCAAATTTCGTTGTTGCTGAAACGGCCGCCGGGACGCGAGGCCTACCCTGGCGATGTATTTTATCTCCACTCGCGATTGCTCGAACGCGCTGCGCGAGTTAACGCAGATTATGTCGAAAAGTTCACCGGCGGCGAAGTTAAAGGTCAAACGGGTTCACTCACGGCACTGCCAGTTATTGAAACCCAGGCAGGTGATGTATCAGCCTTTGTGCCAACCAACGTTATTTCGATTACCGATGGGCAGATCTTCCTCGAGGCAGATATGTTCAATGCCGGGATCAGGCCTGCGATGAATGCTGGTATCTCGGTATCTCGTGTGGGCGGCGCAGCGCAGACCAAAATCATCAAGAAACTGTCTGGTGGAATTCGAACAGCGCTGGCGCAGTATCGCGAGTTGGCGGCATTTTCCCAGTTTGCGTCGGATCTCGATGAGGCCACCAAGGCTCAGTTGGATCACGGTGAACGGGTGACTGAACTGATGAAGCAGAAGCAGTATTCACCGCAGTCGATCGCCGAGATGGGCGTGATGGTATTTGCTGCCGACCAAGGGTATTTAGAGCCGATCGAGGTCAACAAAATTGGTGATTTTGAGGCAGCACTGCTGTCCTACATGAAAGCCGAGCATGCAGATTTAATGGATCAAATCAACCAGTCGGGCGCCTATAACGACGATATTGCAGCCGGTTTTAAAGCGGCCCTCGATAAATTTGTCGCTACCCAAACCTGGTAGCCCATCGCGGACACGGACATAGATCATGGCAGTCGGAAAAGAAGTTAAAACCAAAATTGCGAGTATTGGTAGTACCCAAAAGATTACCAGCGCAATGGAGATGGTGGCGGCTAGCAAGATGCGCCGGGCGCAAGAGCGCATGTCGCTGGGGAAACCCTACGCTCAGCGCATTCGTGATGTAGTGGGTCATGTTGCGAACTCGGTGTCAGAGTATCGCCACCCGTACTTGCAGCAACGCGATGTGGCGCGGGTCGGCTACATCTTGGTTTCCACCGATCGTGGACTTTGTGGCGGCTTGAACATCAACTTGTTTAAGGCGGCGATCAAGTCCATGCATGGCTGGTCTGAAGACAACGTCGAAGTCGATATCTGTGTGATCGGCAATAAGGCAGCGAGCTTTTTTGCCAGCGTCGGCGGCAATGTGGTTGCCAGCATTAAGGACGTCGGTGACGAACCGGCATCCGAAGATTTGATTGGCGGCGTCAAGGTGATGTTGGATGCCTATGACCAAGGGCGCATCGATAAGTTGTACTTGGTGAGCAACGAGTTCGTCAATACCATGACTCAGACACCGACTGTGCAGCAACTATTGCCGCTAGCCCCGAGCGCCGACGACACCTTGAGTCATCATTGGGATTACATTTACGAGCCGGATGCGGTGGCCTTATTAGATGGTATGTTGGTTCGTTACATTGAATCGCAGGTTTATCAGGGCGTGGTTGAAAATAAGGCCTGCGAGCAGGCAGCGCGAATGTTGGCGATGAAAAACGCCACCGAGAACGCAGGTGAATTGATCGATGAGTTGCAACTTCTGTATAACAAGGCGCGCCAAGCGGCCATTACCCAAGAGTTGTCGGAAATAGTCAGTGGTGCGGCGGCCGTATAGCGCCCAATAAATTTTACAGTTTAGTGAAGAGGAACCGGACATGAGTAGCGGAAGAATCGTACAAATTATTGGCGCAGTAATCGATGTGGAGTTCCCGCGCGACCAAGTGCCCAGTGTGTATGACGCCCTAGTGGTGGACGACAAAGGTTTGACCCTTGAAGTGCAGCAGCAATTGGGTGACGGCGTGGTTCGAACCATTGCCATGGGTTCCTCCGAGGGAATCAGTCGAGGCCTCGCAGTGAAAAATACTCAGGCGCCTATCTCGGTTCCGGTCGGCATCGAGACGTTGGGCCGGATCATGGACGTGCTCGGCAACCCGATCGACGAAAAGGGACCGATTGGTGCGAGTGAAAGTATGTCGATCCACCGCAAGCCACCGGCCTATGACGAACTGGCTGCTTCTGACGAACTGTTGGAGACAGGCATTAAGGTGATCGACTTGGTGTGTCCATTTGCCAAGGGCGGCAAGGTCGGATTATTTGGTGGTGCCGGTGTTGGCAAGACCGTCAACATGATGGAGCTGATTAACAACATTGCGACTGAGCACTCTGGCTTGTCGGTATTTGCCGGTGTTGGAGAGCGAACTCGAGAGGGTAATGACTTCTACTATGAAATGCAGGAGTCGGGCGTGGTTAACATAGAAACCCCGAGCGAGTCTAAAGTTGCCATGGTCTACGGGCAGATGAACGAGCCGCCAGGAAACCGGCTACGCGTTGCGCTCACGGGCTTGACGATGGCTGAGAAATTCCGTGATGAAGGCAAGGATGTACTGCTGTTCGTCGACAATATTTATCGCTACACCCTAGCCGGTACCGAAGTGTCGGCGCTGCTTGGGCGTATGCCTTCCGCAGTGGGCTATCAGCCGACGTTGGCTGAGGAGATGGGTGTTCTTCAAGAGCGCATTACCTCTACCAAGGTCGGATCGATTACCTCGGTGCAGGCGGTCTATGTTCCCGCGGACGATCTAACCGATCCGTCGCCGGCGACCACCTTTGCGCACCTTGACTCGACCGTGGTACTGAGCAGAGATATCGCGTCCAAAGGTATTTATCCGGCGGTTGATCCACTCGACTCGACCTCTCGACAACTCGATCCGCTGATTATTGGTCAGGCGCATTACGACGTAGCACGTGGGGTACAGACGGTTCTCCAGCGCTATAAAGAGCTCAAGGATATTATTGCTATCTTGGGTATGGACGAGCTGTCTGAAGAGGACAAGCTGGCGGTGGCTCGAGCGCGTAAGATCGAACGCTTTTTGTCGCAACCTTTCCACGTTGCGGAAATATTTACTGGAGCACCCGGTAAATACGTTTCTCTTAAAGACACCATCGCCGGCTTTCAGGGCATTTTAGACGGCGAGTACGATCATCTACCCGAGCAGGCATTTTATATGGTCGGCTCGATTGATGAAGTCATTGAGAAGGGTAAAAACCTTTAAATTGAAGCTCATAGAGGCGCAGTTGAATGACCACATCCGTACATTGTGACATTGTTAGTGCAGACGAATCGCTGTTTTCTGGTTCTGTCGGCATGGTGGTAGCGACGGGGTCTCTCGGTGAGATGGGGATTACTCCAGGGCATACGGCGTTGTTGAGTGATCTCAACCCGGGGCCGGTGCGCCTGATCAGGGATAGCGGTGAGGAGGAAATATATTACCTCTCCGGCGGTTATATAGAGGTACAACCCAACAGTATCTCAATCTTGGCAGATTCTGCGGTACGCGCCGCAGATATCGACGAGGCGGCAGCGGCAGAGGCGGTCAAATCTGCCGAGCAGGCGATTGCCAATTTATCCGGTGAAATTGACTACTCTAAGGCCGCGACCATGCTCGCCGAGGCGTCGGCGCAGTTGCGCACCGTGCAAACGCTGCGTAAAAAACTGGGTAGTTGATTGCCGGTGCGAGGAAAGGGTGGCTATGCCGCCCTTTTTTATGCGCCAATATTTTTCAACCTAGACGACCCTGCCGTAGAGCTTGTGTCGCAGTCGATAAGGCAGTACCTTTAAACGCTAGTATCAGGGTTATTGCGCGATCATCTATGGAGTTTTAGAGACCTGCTTATGAAGCATACCGATGTTGTTATTCTCGCCGCCGGCAAGGGTTCGCGAATGCAATCCGACCTGCCTAAAGTGTTGCATCCGCTCGGTGGGCGGCCCATGTTGGAACACGTATTGGTCGCCGCTGGAACGGTGCCGGATGGCCGCAGTATTGTCGTCACCGGCCACGGCGCAACCCAGGTTGAGCAGTCTTTCGCCGATGGTGAGCACCTATTTGCCCGTCAGGGTGAGCAACTGGGCACCGCGCATGCCGTACAGATGGCGTTACCGCACTTGCGCTCCGGAGCGGTTGCGCTAATTCTATACGCCGATGTGCCGTTGATTAACGCCACCACCATTGCCCGCATGCTCGACGCGGTGGCTCCGCAACAGATCGCGCTGCTGACTTTACAGACGGATAACGCCAGTGGTTACGGGCGCATTGTGCGCGGCGTTGAGGGCGCGATCGAATCGATCGTCGAGCATCGCGATGCCACTGCAGAGCAGCTTAATATCAACGAGATCAATACCGGTGTTATGGCGCTTGGGGCCGATCAATTAAAGGCGTGGCTACCACAAATTAATAATAACAATGCCCAGGGCGAATACTATCTAACCGATCTAATCGCTATAGCGCGAGCCCATGACTGCCGCGTTGAAAGCATCCAACCGACCTCTGCCAACGAGGTTCAAGGGGTCAATAACCGGGTACAATTGGCCGAGCTAGAGCGCGCTTATCAAGGTCAGTTGGCACGCACGTTGATGCTCGCCGGCACCACACTTGCGGACCCCGCGCGCTTTGACCAGCGCGGTGAACTGGTCGCCGGAGTGGACAATTATATCGATATTAACTGTGTGTTTAGCGGCAGTGTGACGATCGGTTCCGGCGTTACCATTGGCGCAAACTGTACAATAAGCGATAGCACGATCGCCGATGGCGTGGAAATTAAAGCCAATTCAATCATCGAGTCGGCGGTGCTGGGCGAGTGCTGTAGCGTTGGCCCATTCGCACGACTTAGACCGGGAACGGTGCTGGGTAAACATGCCAAGGTGGGTAATTTCGTCGAAACCAAAAAGGCCCACCTCGGCGAAGGTAGCAAGATCAATCATCTGAGTTATATTGGCGATGCCGAGCTAGGGGATCATGTAAACGTAGGCGCCGGCACCATTACTTGCAATTATGATGGCGTCAATAAACACCTAACGCAGATCGGCAACGAGGCTTTTATCGGTTCCAACAGCACCTTGATTGCGCCGGTCGAAATTGGCGATGGTGGTTTTGTCGCCGCTGGGACCACCCTGACCAAAAATGTCAACGATGCCGAGCTTGCAGTGGGCCGTGCCAAGCAGCGCAATATTGCCGGCTGGCAAAGGCCGATAAAAAAGGAAGATTAAAGTATGTGTGGAATCGTCGGTGTCGCCGCTGAAAGGAACGTCTATAAAATCTTGATAGAAGGACTGCGCCGCCTCGAGTACCGTGGCTACGACTCGGCAGGTATTTCGATGATCGACCGTCACAACCACTTAGAGACCCGAAAAGCCAAGGGTAAGGTGGCAGATTTAGAAGCGCTTGCGGCGCTAGAGCCCGTCGCCGGTCATACCGGCATCGCGCACACCCGCTGGGCCACCCACGGCGAGCCGAGTACCGCAAATTCACACCCGCACACCTCGGGCGGTGTGGCTATCGTGCACAACGGTATTATCGAGAACCACGATGCACTGCGCGCTGAATTGCGCGACCAAAATTATCATTTCAGCTCCGCAACCGACAGCGAAGTGATCGCTCACTTAATCCATAGCTGCCTTAAAAAAAAACCCAATCTGCGTGCTGCAGTCGCCGTGGCGCTCACCCGTTTGGATGGCGCTTACGCGCTGGCTGTGGTGCATACAGATCGTCCCGGCACCCTGATTGGCGCTAGAAGTGGCAGCCCGCTGGTGATTGGTGTTGGCATCGACGAACACTTTATCGCCTCAGATCAGATGGCGTTGCGTCAGGTAACCGACCGATTTATCTTTTTGCAAGAGGGCGATTTGGTCGAGTTGAGCGCCGACGGTTATTCCATATACAACCCCAGCAATCAGTTGGTAGACCGCCCGTTACAGCAGTTGGAAGAGACCGATCAGATTGCCGAAAAGGGTCGCTATCGGCACTTTATGCAAAAGGAAATATTTGAACAACCGCGCGTGCTTGGCGACACCTTTGCGGGACGCATTGCCGACGATCACATTCGCGAAGCCATTTTTGGCCACCGCGCAGAGACCTTGTTCGCGTCGACTAAGGCGCTGCACATTGTCGCTTGTGGTACCAGTTATCACTCGGGGCTAGTGGCTAAATATTGGCTTGAGGAACTTGCCGGCATACCCTGTCAGGTCGAGGTGGCCAGTGAGTACCGCTACCGTGCGGTGGCGGTACCAGCGGGCACTCTGTTCGTTTCGATCTCGCAGTCGGGCGAGACCGCCGATACCCTTGCGGCGCTGCGCAAGGCCAAAGAGAGCGGTTACTTGGGGTTTTTGGCGATTTGTAACGTCGCCAATAGCTCGCTGGTTCGCGAGTCCGACATTTCGCTGATGACCATGGCCGGCCCAGAAATCGGCGTTGCCTCGACCAAGGCGTTTACTACCCAATTGGTAGCTTTACAGTTGTTGGCGTTAGCGTTGGCCAAGCACTGCGGTCTAACCGCGGCGGTCGAGGCCGAGTGGGTACAAAATCTCCACAGACTCCACGACCTCTGTCATCAGGTGCTGGCGCTCAACAGCGCGATTGAAGAGGTGTCTGAATCGTTTGCGAACAAGAACCACGCACTGTTTTTAGGTCGTGGTGAGCAGTATCCGATCGCGCTGGAGGGCGCACTGAAACTCAAAGAAATATCTTATATTCATGCCGAGGCTTACCCCTCGGGTGAATTGAAGCACGGGCCCTTGGCTCTGGTCGATGAGGACATGCCGGTGGTCACCGTTGCGCCGAACAATGAGTTACTGGAAAAATTAAAATCCAATCTCCACGAGGTGCGCGCTCGCGGTGGGCAGTTGTTCGTATTTGCCGACTGCGACGCCGGGTTTACCAGCGAGCCGGGTATTACGGTGATCGATATGCCGTCGGTGCCGAAGAGTCTCGAGGCGATTATCTACACTTTGCCGTTGCAGTTATTGTCCTACCATGTCGCCCTGCTAAAGGGCACCGATGTCGATCAACCGAGAAATCTTGCGAAATCGGTTACGGTCGAGTAATCGAAGGGGGTGTAGTTTTAGAGTTCACATTAGAGACTCAATCGAACAACCTCACCTATCACCAACCCTATTCCAAGAGACAACAAATAATCTTTAACTTTATTGAATGTCTTCATGAAGTTAAGGGTTGCGATTTCTATTTATTCTGAGATTATGGGACGCTAAATTAAACTCATTTTGTAGGGAGAGATTATGATAAAAAAAGAATCCTTTTTTTTAGTATTTGTTGC
>CAJIZO010000124.1 GCA_905181995.1 Flavobacteriaceae bacterium TMED48 | reverse complement strand
CCCCCGCACCAGCATTTGTGGCTCCTGCCGTTAGGTAGTATTACTAATACAGACGAGTGAATTTAAATGATTACCTTATTCGTGTTTCGTAGCCTCTTTCTGTTCATATACTTTTTAGTTATTCGTCCTCTTCACAATCGTAACAACGAGCGTGCTAATTTAGGCAGCACTTTTGAAACGATGGAACAGCTAACTAGTAAAAATGCATCATAATGGCGTTTAGCACAACTAACGGATCTGACCGACGCTGATAATCCTTGGAAAGATCCATCCAGACTAGCTTCCCATCGCTATCGAAAAGAAGAGTCGCAGGGACGGGCAATGCCTCGACTCCCCCATCAAGGCCGAATCCACTGTGGAATGCGGTGTTCCTCAATCCAAAGGCATCGATCACTTCAAGAGCGTAATCGGAGAGCATTGTTGCCTGAACTCCATGAAGATGTCTCTTTTCTGCGATTTGGTGTGGCAAATCAGTGCTTACGGTGATTACTTTTATATCTAGTTTATCGATCTCGGCACGGAGCTCGTTCAATCGGCGCAATTCGCCGATACAATAAGGTCACCAATGCGCTCGGAAAAATTTAATGAGTACGAGATGTCCCCTTAAGCTTATAGAATCGAAAATCTGATTTTTATCGTCAGTGGCCTGAAAGGGTGGAATGAAATCGCCGACCTTGATTATATAGCTAGATTCAACTGTTTGGGGGCTTACATAGACCGTGAAGATAAGTAGGCTACTTATTGAAATGGCAACAACCGGAGGAATCCCGCCAATAAAGTTTGTACCCTCAATGAGGGCAATAACTCCGACACCAACAGATACTAGCCATAAAAGAACAAAACCGGTTCTATCGTTCGGCAACGCAAGCCGTCGTGCCAGAGTAAACCAAAAAGCTGTAACACCCAGTGATAAAACTAGGGCAATGATCCCTAGAAAAGATCCCAACTGCATAAACATCATTCCTCAAAGCCACATTTTAACTATATTGAGCACAGCGCATAATCTTTATTATAGCTCGTTATACCCAAGTACTAAAAGTGCTATTAATCCCCGACCTAAGCGGTTGGAAAAATCTCCACAGCCTTAGAGTCGACAACAATTTGCATAGGTGGAATCCGTCTCTAAGACTCACGTTGATTCTCACCCCAGTTCTCTTTATCTCTGACCTTTAGGTAATAAATCATAGCTGTGACATTACCTTGGGTGGCCTTCCCAAAAAGAAAATCACTCACATGACAACCATATGATCAGATTCGGCACAGTTACCCTGCCTCCAGCACTACCCTAATGGCTTCCTCCCGCGGCTCTTGAAACCTCATTTCAGTTATAAGTAATGAATAAACAAAATCTGCATGTTGAGGCTTTATTTTCCCGCAATAGGATGGATGATGCGCCAACGCGATAACATCGAATATCTTGCTCCTTGCTGAGGTATTTAAAAAAGTTCTGCGCGGTTTTAACTGAAACCGAACACGCTTATCCGAAAGAATCCGAACAGGATTGCTATCGGGGAGCACTGATTTACCTTGGTAGGTATCGTTAGCATAGCTATTCATTATTGTATATAAATAGCGCGTTGATTTCTGAGCCTCCGCCAAACCCCTTACGTTTGCCTTTTCCGGCTGTATGGCTCTTTTAGCAATTTCATTTTGAATATCCTGGTATCGACTCAAGACATCTCGACGGGATATTTCTCTGAGGGGCTAGTGAAGCCAATCTGCAAACGAACGCGCAACAACGGTTCGATAGGACGTTAAAGTAGATGGTTTTAGCTGCCGTAGATTCAAATATTCACTTAATGCCTGCTCTAGAGTAATGCCCAAGTACTGATCCGTTGCCCTTGCCTTCTTATCCTGAGTATTTGGATTTATGCCTTGCGCCAAAATCGCCAGCTTCTATCTTGCTAACCTACGGGCATCTCGAATCTGAATCACATCAACACGCCCCAGCGTGACTGTCACTGGCTTGTTAATGCCACGCTGTTTAGCCTTTACAAGCCACTTATCGCCAGTCACGCCTTTTTTTTGAAAAAGCCCTTTAACTTGAGTATCCGCAACAAACATCGAACGCACCAAAGGTAGTCCATAAGTAATCTATTGCTAAATATAGAAAAGGCGATCGTCAACGGACAATGAATAAGCTATTGATTTACAATGGTGCCCGGGGCCGGACTTGAACCGGCACGGAGTTACCTCCGAGGGATTTTAAGTCCCTTGCGTCTACCAATTTCGCCACCCGGGCAGTTCTAAGGTGGGCTTGCACTGTTGTGGCTTGCGTAGAATCTTGTCGAGCCATTGATTGGCCGCTGAGTGTCTCGCGAGCCAACCTTTTATGACGCTACGACAATGTTAACTAAGCGCCGCGCATTGTACCCGATTAGATCGCCTGAGTGCACTCTCGCAAGCGACATTTGTAGCCTAACAATATTATGTCTTAGAGTAATTTGGTGATCGACTCTCGCCGTAATAAAGTCCGGCTAGGATATCATCGGATCTCTTTTTGACAATTTTCGCCCTAAGCCAAAGGCTCTTTTGGCGAGCGCCGGGTATTTCCTTTTGTCGACGCGCATTTTTCGTTAAACTCTGTTCGTTAAGCCTCTATGTATTGCAAGAGGCTTTTTTGAGGAATCCGTGTGGAATTTATTGTCGTCGTATTAATCATCTCCTATGCGCTTTATGTGTATGCGGATCGAGTCTTTCTGCGCCAGCGTTGGCAACTGACCAACGATCAGAGCTTTGACTGGAAAAACATTGCCGTGTCGGCCGGCTGGACGGTGGACGAGTTACAGCGCACTGAATTTCCCGATGTCGCGACCATCACACTGATAAAAACGCTAAACTGCTCGGCCATGGGCCAAGCGCAGATCACCATGACGATTCACGGACGCAAGATCAAAATTCTATTCCGCAATTGGAAAGGTCGCATGATCGAGCAACAACTCAATGACATTACCTTTTCATCGATCACCGATTGGGAGAAAAGCACCATTAAAAAATATTGAGATCAACCGCAGGCTAAACTGCTATTAAAAGTCTTGGTACGACTAAAAACTGCCGCCATGACCAAACAGTATTTGGTAGATAGTGCGCATACGAGCGACCTTTATCTGCACATTTCTCGGCCAAGTTGCTTTATCGTTCGCGGTTTTTTGCCCGGTGCCGGCGTTTAGATCGGCGATTCATCCCTCGGCGATAATTAACTAGGAGAGACACCTATCAACATAGCGATTGCAACGGCCTACGCCACCGTAGTGATTATTTGGGCGACCTCGCCGCTGATGATCGTGTGGAGCAATGATTCTTTGCCGCCGCTATTTTCCGGCGCCGTGCGACTCACCATTTCGCTGCTACTTGGCCTTGCCATATTGCCATTGTTAAAGCAGCGAGTTGAGTTTACTCGGCCCGCAGTGCAGTCGTATTTTGCTGCCAGCTTGGGCGCTTTCGGCGCCATGCTGCTAACCTATTACGGCGCGCAATTTGTGCCCTCTGGACTGATTTCGGTGTTGTTTGGCATCACCCCCATCATTACCATGATCATGAGCTTTTACATCCTCCAAGAGCCGCTGCCGCGACCTCTGGGCCGCGCCGGCATCATCGTTTCTCTGTGCGGGTTAATCGCCCTGTTTGCCGGCAAGCAGGGCGGTGGCGATGTGCAACTGCACGGTATTGCATCGCTGCTCGGCGCCAACCTGTGTTTTTCACTGAGCGCCGTGCTACTGAAAAAGATCGATGCCGGTATTCCGCCCTTCCCCACAACGGTCGGCGCTTTGATCGTATCGACGCCGGCATTTTGGGTGCTTATCTACCTGACCGACAGCTTTGTCGCGCCAAGTCTATGGAGCTTAAAGAGCCAGTTGGGTATTCTTCATCTGAGCCTTTTTGGCTCTCTAGTAGGATGGTTTGCCTACTATTATATTCTCGCCAAGACCAGCATCACCTCGGTGTCTCTGGTGCCCCTGATCGTGCCTTTGTTTGCCGTCTGGATTGGTATCGCGTTTAATGATGAAACTTTGAGCTATTCGCAGTCGCTAGCCAGCATCACCATCCTTGCGGGTCTGGGTATGTTTATTGCTGCTAAGCGACAGCCCAGCGCTTCCCGCACCGCCGCGGATGGCGCGGTTGCAGGCGAACCCGTCAGCCCGGTAGACGGATCATCAGCCCGATAGAGAGATCTCGAGTCCGATAGAGAGATCTCGAGTCCGATAAATGGAACGTCAGCCCGGTAGAGGGATCTCGAGCCCGACAGAGGTATCTCGGGCCCGATAAACGGATCGTCAGCCCGACAGAGGGATCATAAGCCCAATAACCGGATCTCGGGCCCGGCAAAAAGATTATAAATTAAGCTAAAAATCGGAGATCCCAGCAAAAACAGCTTCCGTCCGGCAAACTGATCGCCAGAACCGCGTGATGAGGGTAATTGGAGGCGCGGGTCGGAATCGAACCGGCGTTAACGGAGTTGCAGTCCGCTGCATGACCACTCTGCCACCGCGCCTTAAGGTCTTTTGTCCGCACAGTACTGCGCGGAGGTGTCGGTCTAGTAGACTATTCCGACCGGTTCTTGCAAGGGGCCAAACTAACACGCCCTAAGACTGAACCGAGCGCGCTATTCTATTCAATACCGACAATAAAGCAACTACTTATGCGCCTCGGACGGCTGTTCTTGATCAATCCCACCGCGCAACTGGGGCCATGCCTGCTGCAGATAACTGACCATGGTTCCGAGCGTTAGCAACGCCGCCACATACAAAGCCACATAGCCCAACGCAATCAATGCCCAATCGTCCTCGCGCGCCAACAACAGCACCACCACCGCGATCATCTGCGCCCAGGTCTTGACCTTGCCGAAAAATGACACCGCTACGGTACTAGCTGAGCCGAGCGTCGACATCCATTCACGCAACGCAGAAATAATGATTTCACGACCAATGATAACCATCGCGGGAACCGCCAGCCACAGGCCACCGTGAACCTCAACCAACATAATCAGGGCGACGGTGACGATCAATTTGTCGGCCACCGGATCCAAAAAAGCGCCAAAAGGCGTCACTAATCCCATACGGCGGGCCAAATAGCCGTCCACCCAATCGGTAATAGCGGCAAAGGCAAAGATACCGGCGGCGAGCATGTGGCTATAGCGCCACTCTAGGTAGTAGACTCCGACGAATACCGGAATCAATGCAATACGGCTTAGGGTCAATACATTGGGCAGATTAAACATAGTCGTGCTATACAATCACTAGTAGGGGTAAAAATTATCGCAACCACCCGCTTAACAACAGGGCCACGAGGTTTCAACTAGCTATTATACAGTGCTGCGTAGATCGCTTCCGCAACCTTTTTACTTATATTTGGTACTTTCATAAGGTCTGCAACGCTGGCCTTGGAGACCTCTTTGCTGCCGCCAAAGTGTTTCAATAGATCGCGGCGGCGCGTCGGCCCAACCCCGGGTATCCCCTCTAGCGGTGAGGTTCGACGCTTTTTATCACGGCGTTGCTTGTGGCCGGTAATCGCAAAGCGGTGGGCCTCATCGCGAATTTGCTGAATCAAATGCAGTGCAGCCTGCTGGGGCCGCGCTATGACGCGATTATTTTGTTCAGCGACAATCAGCGTTTCCATCCCCGGCTTGCGCGTGGTGCCCTTGGCCACACCTAGTACCATCACCCCCTGCACCGCCAATTCGTTGAGCACTTGGGTGGCTACACCAATCTGCCCTTTACCGCCATCGATCAGCAGAATATCGGGCAATTTTCCCTCGCCTTTGGCGAGTCGGGTATAGCGCCGTCGAATCGCCTGCTCCATCGCCGCATAATCATCTCCGGCGGTGATATTGTCGATATTAAAGCGCCGGTAGTCGCTCTTTAATGCGCCATTGCTGTCGAACACCACGCAGGATGCAACGACCGCCTCGCCGCTGCTGTGACTGATATCAAAACACTCCAGGCGCTGAGGTGTACTCTCCAAGCCCAAGGTATCGCGCAGCGCCACAAAGCGTTGTTCGAGGGTTTTCTTGGAGGCCAACTTAGCGCTCAAATTTTGCTCTGCAGTGCGCTCTGCCAGTTCCAACCACTTGGCCCTAAAACCCCGTACCGAGTGTTTGATTTCCACGCTGCGACCGATCCGCTGGTAGAGCGCTTCGGTCAGGGCTTGCGCGCCGTCGATCGCGGCATTGATCAATATTTCTTTGGGAATGTCAGGCCGGCCACCGCCATCTAAGTAGATTTGCGGTAGAAACTCCTCCAACAGGTCAGCCGCCAACTCGGCTAGAGGCGCTTTGGGATAATAGGTTCGACTGCCTAAAATACGCCCCTGACGAACATACAGCATGTGCACGCAGGCCTGCCCTGCGACCACAGCTGCGGCCACAACATCAATGGTACCGCGACCCTTTTCGATCACCTGTTCGGTCTGTATCTGCCGCAGCGCGGCAATTTGATCGCGGTTATCGGCGGCTTTTTCAAACTGTAACTGCTCCGCCGCGCGCTCCATATCGCCCTCCAATTGCTGCAATATCTTTTCGCCCTTGCCCTCCAAATAGAGTCGGGTAAATTGTACATCTCGCGCATAGTCGTCGGCGCCAACAAAGTCTACGCAGGGCGCGGTGCAACGCTTTATTTGAAATTGTAGGCAGGGTCGCGAGCGATTTTTAAAAAAACTGTCGTCGCACTGGCGCACCCGAAAGGTTTTTTGCAAAAAACTCATGCTCTCGCGCACAGCGTGCACGCTGGGAAATGGACCGAAATAGGTTCCCTGAGTCTTTTTTGCCCCGCGATGAAAAGACAATCTTGGCCAACGGTCTTTATCGGACAAAAAAATGTACGGATAACTTTTGTCATCGCGCATCAAAATATTGAACGGCGGGCGGTACTCCTTGATCAGGTTATGTTCTAAAATCAACGCCTCGGTCTCGGTTTCGGTGACCGTGACATCAATCGATTCAATGCGCTTGACCAGCGCCGCTGTTTTGAGGCTGAGCCCCGATGCCCTAAAGTAGCTAGCTAGGCGATTTTTAAGATTTTTTGCTTTGCCAACGTACAGCACCTGCCCCTGGTCATCGAGCATTTGGTAAATGCCGGGACGCTGCGTTTGCGACTTTAAAAAACTATTTGAATCAAAGGCCATGGCGCGAATTGTAACGCGTTTTGTGGGCTAGTTCGCAACGCGTTTGGTGGGTTTGTTCGCAACGCGTTTGGTGGGCTAGTTCGCAACGCGTTTTATAGCATCCAAGAGACCGCCCCTAGCCTACCGCTGCGCGATTACGCGGCCATGGCGCGGGTTAACCTGCTGACGATTGTGGCCTAAAAGTCGCCAATAGCACGTCTTGATCAGAGTACAGCAACAGTAGCTTAGCTTTCAGCTGATAGGAATAGGCCTCGCTCAGCACCTGCAATAGCCGTTGCTCTAGGGCCATCTTTGCCGGGCAATGCTTGCGGGTCGCAGCAATTGGCCCGACCGTAATACGCCGGTGATTATTGACGCAGACGCTGGCTGAAAAGGTATTGCAGCCAGCGAAACCAGAAATCCGCCGATCGCTAAAAGCGATACTGATCTCACCACCACCACCACCACCATCAGTAATAGTGCCTACCAATTCGCCTCGCTTATCGGCGTGAAAAGCCACCATTTTCCAATGGCTGTGGACTAGTTCACCAAGTGATAAAGGCAATTCTAGATCGCTGGCAATCATCTCAGGGATCGGTTCTGGGCCGCTGCGACTGGAACAATGCACTAGAAAAAAAATGGCTATGATCAACAACAATTTCAAAATGTGAGGCATGGCGTGAGCTCTTACAAGACTATGTCAGTTTGCCATTGACAGTGATTGACGGGCTGACAACGGCTTTTGAATTTAACTATAGTCTATAAAAAACGCCCCATCTGGCTAATCGAGCAAAGAATTATCCGCCTGAGTATGAGCCTGTCCGATCTGTCGCACAGGCCCGGTCACCACAGTGCTATACGGGGGGCTCCCCAGCCAACTCGGCACGCGCCTGGCGGCTGTTGTAATCGGCAATAAAGTGACGTCGCGCCAGCACCGAAAATAGAATGATCACCACGTAGATAATTAAAATAGACTGCAAACTGGTGCGCAAAGCGTCACTCGCGTCCATCCCCGAAGCCGTAAACCAGTCACTCAGGCGTCCGACGGTGTAGGGTCCGAGTGACAATCCAATGATTGAGCCCACCGCTATGTAAAATGCAGACGATGTCGCGCGCATTCTCGGCAATACCAATTCGGTAACGATACTTGACCCTGCACCACTCCAAAAGACGCCAAAAAACTGCAACACCGCGTTGGCAATATAAGCCGTCTTCAAATCATCAGTATTCAGTAATACCAGCGCCGCGACCGAGGTAAAACAGGCAGAAACTATCGCCATATAAACGTGCAAATCCGCGCGTCGCCCGCGTAAAAAGTCAGCCATGTATCCGCCCGTGGCAACCCCAACGCCGCCACATATTGCCAGCGTAGCTCCCAATACGACACCGACCTCGGCAATCCCCGCATCAAAGGTGCGCAAAAAATACGGTGCCACCCAAAAGCTAAAGCTGTAGGTAATCACCGTACAGGCTGGGTAGGCGATATTGGCATAGCGCAGGGCCTTGCTTTTGAAGATTAAATCAAACGCTGGTGGATCTCGAAAACTCAACGACTGGGCCCACGAAAACAGACAATAAACGGCGATCCCAAGCACCGTCCACTGCGCCACATCACTGGTGGCATTCACCAATCCTACCGACAACGCAATAATTACCGCCGCCGCCAACAGGTTCACAGCTACGGCACGACCGCCGCCATCGCGGTTTTTAGACAGCGAATAAATAGAGAACGGGGGCACGATAGACATCAACTCATACCAGGTTTCCCTAAAAGGATGTGGGTGCTTGGCGCTCTTAATTCCCTCGCTAAGACCCCTCTCGGGCTCGCGCATAGCGTAAACCAGAAACGCCAAAATAACGCCCGGGAACCCGACCATCATAAATGTCACCTGCCAGCTCTCAAGCCCAAAAGGCGCTAGCGCAGTATCCGGATAGGCATTTTTCCAAAAATCGACGATCAATCCACCCAACCCAAGGCTCACGCCCATACCGATATAGGCGCCCGTCGAGTAGGTTGCAAGAACGCTAGCACGTCGATTCGGCGGAAACCAATCGGAAAGCAGTGAGTAGGTTGCAGGCGTCGCGCTCGCCTCACCGGCTCCCACGCCAAAACGGTACAGAGCCAAACTCACAATACCCCCAGCTGTCCCCGAGAGCATGGTCATGGCACTCCAAAAAACCAGCCCAATAGCGATTAAGCTCTTGCGGATCCAAAGGTCAGCTAGGCGCCCGAGAGGCAACCCGAAAATCGCGTAAAAAGCGGCAAAACTGGTTCCGTAGAGAAAACCCAATTGGGCGTCTGTAATGCCAAGATCACCCTTGAGCTCCTCCGATAAAATCGACAAAATCTGGCGATCGATGAGGTTAAAGGTGTAGACCACAATCATTACTACCAAAACGTATTTGGCGTAAGGACCGCCGACTCTGTATTTATCTTTATCCACTGGCATGTTACCTCTGCTGTTGTATCGGTCAATGATTCTTGGCATCGACTTGTTTTCGCTAGCCCGCGAACAATCTCTGGCCCGCGGCATCGAAGTTCAAAACGCTATGAAACGGCATTCGAGCGCACCCTAAAGACGGATTTTGACTCGAAAAGTTCGACGGTATCAAGGCGTATTAGGCATTTCAAACGCCGTCCTTTATCGCGGCGGGTCGCTGACTTTGCGTCGACGTTCACCCTCTCGTCGATTGACTCAGTCACTCTGAACGGCAGTGCCGGCGCGCAGGTAAATAATCAAAACACCCGGCATTAAGTCGCAACATGCGAAGCTATCAATGCCTGCCTTGTCCTTCGATCAAACTGATGCCGTTTCCAGCCGGCGCTCCAGTGCCTCGCGAATTATTTTACCACTATCGCTTCTCGGCAATTCCTCCATGCTCACAAAATGTACCTCGCGCGGTCGTTTATATCCGGCCAATCGCGCCCTGCAAAGGGTTTCTATCTCAGTCTCGCAGAGCTGTGAATCATTTCGCACCACAAAGGCAACGGGGATTTCACCCCAGTGTTCGTCGGGCTTACGCACCACAGCTGTGTCATCGATCCTTGGATCGGCCAACAAAATCCTTTCAATTTCTGCCGGGTATATATTTTCACCGCCCGACTTGATCATATATTTAGAACGCCCAGCAAACTCCAACCCGCCGGCATCAGTCTGTCGAAACAAGTCGCCCATGTGAAACCAACCGCCGCGAAAATCTTTGGCATTTACCTCTGGGGCATTCCAATAACCGCTGAACAAGGTGGGGCCACGAAGTATAATTTCTCCCACCTCTCCTGGAGTTACATCGCGATCCTCACCGTCGACAATACGAAATTCGCACAGCGAACTGCGCTGCTTATCGAGATTGGTCGGTGCCACACCAATAGGAATCAAGTGAGCTGTTGCCGGTGGCAAGCCCGTTTCCGTGGCGCCAAAGGTGTTTGCAAAGGGCGCGTTTAGTAGCGCGCTAGTCTCGGCGATCAATGCCGCCGGTAACATGTCAGCGCTACTGCCAACGACACGAATGCCGCGAACTTGGGTACGTGATTCAACAATTCGCTTCAACAGCGGCTCAATCGTGGCGGGCATTAATAACAACCAACCCAACTGATGACGTCCAATCGCGTCGACCATGGCGTCGAGATCTAACCCATCGGTGATAATCACCGGTGCGCCCATCATCATCGACGATAGTGTGTGATCGCTACCGCCCATGTGATACATCGGCGCCCACGCCAAAAATGCATCGGTAGGTTCGACCTTTAAATCCATTCGCAACACCGTCATGCGCGCTATCTCTGCGCGATGGCTGATTAACGCCGCCTTGGGTAATCCGGTGGTACCGCTGGTGTTTAACAGCAACAAGCCCTGTTCTGGATCGCTGCAGGGCGCTTCGCTATCGGCGACGCCATCCTCAGGTATCGCTAGACAATCTTCTATCGATATCTTCGCTCGTTGGTCATTTACGATCAGATCTAGCTTGTCACTAAAGCGCGGCGAAACATAAAATACGCTGGGTTCTACGGTATCGATGCAGTGCTTCAGTTCTTCGCCAGCGAGGCGCCAATTAAGGCAGGCCACGATGACCCCTATACGCGCCGAGGCCAATTGCAACATGGTGTATTCGGGGCGGTTTTCAGACAAAATCGCCAGTCGATCGCCGGGCTTCAAGCCCTGTTGCCGGAGTATACTGGCGAGCCTGTCGACGGTGTCGAGAAGTTCTCCGTAATTCCAATTGCGCTCGCCACTCTGAATGGCAAGATGTTGAGGGCGCCAAAGGGCGCTCGCTCTAAACAGGCTATAAACGGTAGAAGAAGTTGCTGAGGCCATGGTTTTCGGGATCACTATGCAGATATTTAAAGTAACTAAAAGGTAGACTTTGCAAGTCACAAGGTAGACAAAGTTTTAATTATATTCAAACGTTAAATCTTTACGAATCTTAAAAACTAATGGCTTTTAGTCGCCGCTAGTGCGCTTGCATTTGCGATTCAAGCGCAACGCTCGGTGGTTGCGTCGCAGTCTCGGTAATTGGAGGCAAGCCACAGGTCGCTCTCAGGGCCTTTTTGAATAGGTTGGCAGCATTTTCAAGCCCATTGTCGGGATCGAAATACGCGTTTAACTTGGCGCCCGCCAACAACCAATAGATGATTTCACCCTTTTCCTCTCGGCTCTCTGGATTAGCGTCCGAATCAGTAAACAGCGTCGACAAGATCTGCTTGCAATTGCGATCCATCTCTAATTTAAAGTCACTCAGTATCGGGTCATTAACCGCCACGCCAATTGCCTCATACATAAATCCCGAGGTCGAGCGGTTGATATCATCGTTAGAAATAAACAAAAAGTCCGTTACATAGTCAATTTTTTTGTCGAGCGGTAAATCAATCATCTGGCTCAGACCCATTACCACAACTTCACATTGCTGCTGGCAACAATTGCGCAGTAAATCCTGTTTCGAATCAAAATAATAAAATATGTGGCTGGGAAATAATCCCGCTTCTTTGGCGACATCTGCCATTGCTGTATTGGCATAGCCCTGCTGACTCACGCAGCGTTTAAACGCCTTAATAATTGCTTGTTTGCGCAGTGTTCCCTTGGGTTTAGTCGGTTTTTTAATCACCATAATTCATTCCCCGTCATGTCGATGGTCGATTGACAACGCACGCGCCGTGCCCTTTTCTATAGGATCTTACGGTATCGGGTTGAGGTGGATACAGCGGTCGGCGCTGAAAATCAGCTCGCCAACTAGACCCAATACCGCGACGCATACTTGAATTTTATTTAATATTACTCCAAGCTCCGCAACAAATAAAGCGCAACTCGCAGGCACTCTATCATCAAAAGCCCTGTAACGAGCGATAACTACGGAGTAAAAACGATGAATGATGATCAAATCGCAAAGGGTCAATTGAGGTTAGCCAACAAAGTCGCTATCGCAACCGGTGCGGGTTCTGGTTTAGGTCGCGCCACTGCCATGCATTTCGCCAAACAGGGCGCCAGCGTCGCGTGCGTAGACATCGACCTTGACGCTGCGACTGAAACAGCCGCTCTTATCGATTCAATGGGCGGTGCCGCGGTACCACTGTGGGCTGACATAGCGTCGCCAGAGGCCAACGAGAGCATGGTCGCGAAAACTCTAGAGCGCTTTCAGCGCGTGGACATCTTGTTTGCCAACGCGGGTATACCCCACGCCGGCTCCGTTACTTCAACCACGATCGAGGACTGGAACCGAGTCATAGCCGTCAATCTCACCGGCGTATGGCTATCCAACAAGGCGGTCCTGCCCACCATGATCGCTCAGGGTAGCGGATCAATTATTAACCAATCATCGATCTCGGCTCTCGCCGGTTTTAGCGGCGTAGCGGCCTACACAGCCGCCAAAGGCGGCGTTATTTCGCTCACTCGGCAAGCGGCAGTCGAGTATGCCGGGCAGAACATCCGCATCAATGCCATTTGTCCCGGCACGGTACATACGCCACTGGTGACCGCAACTTATGAACAGCGCGGCGGCGCAGAAATGGGCAAACCGCTACCGCTGGACCAGGCGCTCGCCGTAACAGCGGCGAAATATCCATTAAAACGAATAGGTTCCGTCGACGACATCGCGCAGATGGCCATCTTCCTCGGGTCGGACGAATCTTGCTGGATTACTGGAGCGATTTTCCCAGTCGACGGCGGCTATACCGCAGCATAAAACATAGCTCGGTGAAGTCCCTGGCCCGCGCCGGGATCGCTGAGCGGCAACCGCTCACGAAACACCGGTGTGAAGTCGCATCGACCTATCACCGGTTGCGGGTCGCAAAACACCGATCAACTCATCAGATACACTAGGCAGGCGCGCTGCTGACTGCGGCGTCAAAGCTAACTATTGCCAACGGGTAAAGCACTGTACAATCGCCACTTATGGGATTGCGCAAGACGGCGCAAAAAATATCCTGGCATAGATTAGAACGAGCACTTGGAAGCTACCCGTTGACGATTGATAGAAAATTCTGCGTTGCCCCGATGATGGACTGGACCGACAGGTTTTGTCGTTATTTTTTCCGGCTCATCAGTCAGCATGCGGTGCTCTACACAGAAATGGTTACCAGCGGCGCAATCATTCATGGCGACGCTCACCGCCATCTCGAAAAGCATCGCCACGAGCACCCGGTAGCGCTGCAACTGGGCGGCAGTGACCCCCATGATCTAGCTCGCGCCTGCAAAATAGCCCGCGATTATGACTACGCTGAAATCAACCTCAACTGCGGTTGCCCCAGCAATCGCGTACAAAATGGCCGTTTTGGTGCGGTAATGATGAAGGATGCGACGACCACTGCCGACTGCGTTGCCGCCATGCGCGATGCGGTCGACCTGCCTATCACCGTCAAGCACCGTATCGGCGTCGACGACTGCGATTCTTACGATTTTCTCTGCGATTTTGTCGGAACCGTTGCCAACGCCGGCTGTAAGGTATTTTTGGTGCACGCGCGAAAGGCGTGGCTCAAAGGTCTGAGTCCCAAGCAAAATCGTCAAGTTCCAACACTCGATTACCAGCGCGTTTATCGCTTAAAAAAAGATTTTCCGCAACTGGATATCATCATTAATGGCGGCGTTAACACGCTCGAGCAGGCATCTGAGCACTTGCAATTCATCGACGGCGTGATGCTCGGCCGCGAAGTCTACGCCAACCCCTATATTCTCGCGGGTGTCGACCGAGCGTTCTACGGTGCCTCCGAAGCACCCAAATCGCGGCATCAAATCGCCACAGAATTCCTAATCTTTGTTGAACAGGAACTCTCTCGTGGCGTAAAATTGCAGTCGATAACTCGGCATATGCTGGGACTGTTTCACGGCATGCCGCGCGCCCGACAATTCCGCCGGCACCTGAGTGAAAATGCCTACAAACCCAACGCCACGATCGATGTACTGATCGACGCCCTAAGCCTCACCACAGGAACTTCAGCAGCATGCAAAGTCAACTCGACCAGCTAAAACAAATGACCACAGTGGTTGCCGACACCGGCGATTTTGAAACCATCGCTCAGTATCAACCGGAGGACGCCACCACCAATCCCTCACTGCTTCTGAAAGCGGCGCAAATGGACGCCTATCGCTCTCTGGTGAGCGACGTGCTGGCGGAGGTGGCGGCCCTGTCACTGTCGTCTGACGAGCAGTGCGCCCGAGCGATGGACTTACTCGGGGTACGTTTTGGTGAAAAAATTCTTGCCCTGATACCGGGGCGAGTGTCGACCGAAGTAGACGCACGCTTGTCGTTCGACAAAGCTGCGTCGATCGCCAAGGCCCGCGAACTTATAGCCCACTACGAAACCGCAGGCATAGAACGGGGTCGAATATTAATTAAAATGGCCTCTACTTGGGAGGGAATTTGTGCCGCCCGCGAGCTTGAAAGAGAGGGCATCAACTGTAATTTGACCCTACTGTTCAATTTTGCTCAGGCCGCTGCTGCCGCTGACGCCGGAGCGTTTTTAATCTCGCCGTTTGTCGGTAGAATCCTCGATTGGTACCGCGCTAACACCGGCAAAACCGACTATACCTGTGCCGAGGATCCCGGCGTCAAATCGGTCACCTCGATCTATAACTACTATAAACAACGAGGCTACCAAACCATCGTCATGGGTGCCAGCTTTCGCAACACCGGTCAAATAACCGAGCTTGCCGGCTGCGATAGACTCACAATAAGTCCACAGTTACTCGGCGATTTGGCCGCCAACCACACACCTTTAACGCGCAAGCTGGATCCAAAACTGGCCTCTCGGACGGTGGCATTTGAACTCGGTGGCGAGAGCCAGTTTCGCTATCGACTGAACGATGATGCCATGGCCTCGGAAAAGCTCGCCCAAGGTATCCGCAGCTTTGTCGCCGACCAGGTAAAACTTGAAGCTTGGCTAAGGGAGTTTTAAAACATGTTGACGCGTATCAAAGAATTTTTTACTCAGCGTATTCTAGACGCCGAGGAAACTGATCAAAGCCCAGAAAAATTGGCCGTTGCGGCTCTCCTTATAGAAGTCATGGTGATCGATGACGATCTCGCCGAGAGCGAACTGGCGAGCATCACCCAATCGCTGAGTAACCTGCTGGCACTGTCTGCCGACGATATTGAGGAATTAATCACTCTGTCGCGCAGCGAAGTGGAAAATGCCACCTCGCTCTACGAATTCACCCGTCAGATCAATCAGCATTACGATCTAGAGAAAAAGAAACAATTGATGGTTTCTCTATGGCGGGTGGCCTACGCCGATGGGGTTCTAGATAAATATGAAGAGAGTATTATCCGCAAAATTGCCGACCTCATCCACCTTCGCCACGCCGAGTATATCCAATGCAAACTCGCCGCTCGCGAGCCCGTTTAGCAGCCTGATTCCAATGCTTGGATCAGGTCGGTAAACTGATCGCTGTTTTTAGGTGACAACTGGATCAAGGTTTTGTGGGCCTCTAGTACCTGACGGCGCGTTTCATCGACCTCGGGCGTGACGGTGGCTAAATCACTGACTGTGCCGCAGGGCGCTAACAGGTCCTGATGAATATCAAAAATGTCCTCGAAACCCATGCAATCCAGAGTACGCAAAATACTCGGGTGATGGCAGAATACCTGCACATTGATACCGTACTCTCGTTGACAATGAAGACCTAATTTAGCCAATACCCCGAGCGTGGTACTGTCGAGACACTCGGCCTCGAGCATATCTACCACCACACCATTGACTGCCTTACTACCAAAGATAGTATCCATATGACGATTGAGCGTTCCACACAGCGTGACGCGCACGTCGCCGGTTAATTTGAGAAGATAATTGCCCGATTCGTCGTAAACTAAAATCTTTCCGGCGCTCACGTCACATTCCCCGAGTCAGCAGCAGCAATGAAATATCGTCCTGCGGCTCTTCAATGTAATCAATTTGCAGGGCCTCTTTGAGATCTTCAAGCGTTCCCGATCGAGTCCCGAGGAGTTTCAGGATGGCAGCTTCTTTATCGGCAATTTGGGCCTCTGGAAACAGGTCAAAGACACCATCAGACAGCAGCACTAGGGAGCTGCGCTCAGGCATTTTCAATTCTTCGACGTGCCATGTAACGTCCTCGAAAATCCCCACTGGCTTGCCTTTTCCCGGCAAAAACACCGCCTCACCATCGACCACTAAAATCGGTGGCGGTAACTGCGCCCCCGCCACATAACGCATAACATTGTTGTCCATGTCGACAGACCCGGCGAACAGCGTCATGTGCTTGCCCAATCCGGTAGCCAGCATTTGACTATTGATGTGTTCTACCAGTCCCTGAGGGGCCATTGCCAATGCCGCGTAATCCTCTTCTAATTGGTGACGGCGAATAACACGCCCGACCATAAATCGCAGCAACACAGTAACAAACGCCGACGAGGCCCCATGCCCTGAAACATCGGCAAAGTAAAACAATAAATAACGTCCCAGCACCACGTTGTAGCCAACAAAATCGCCACTCAAATAAAGCGATGGCACGATCGAGTGCGATATCTGGTATTCCCCGGCAGACAGGGGACTTTCGGGCATTAAACTTTTCTGAACCTCAAGACCCGCGATTTGGTCCTGCTTGAGTAGCCGCAGACTTTCCTGTAACTCGTCGTTGGTAGACTCCAATTTAGCGCGATCGATGACTTGCTGTTGACGAATTGTTGCAACCTGCGCCAGCCGCGTCATGGTCTGCTCCAGCATATCGCTGGTGTCACCCGCCAACAAAACATCGACAGCCCCCAGACGAAAGAACTTCGCTACCTGATCGTGATTCTCAGGCAATAGCGATATCAGCACCAGGTAGGTCGCGCAGAGCTGTTTAAATTGATTAATTTGCTGTTTAGAGCCCAGTTTGACCTGCTCAGCAGCCAGCACGATGGTTTGCATGTCAGAGCCCTGAGAGGCAGGCAGCGTCTCTTTATCTCGCAGAGTTTGAATAACTCTGCCAATGGCGAGGAATTGCGCCTCGATAACACCCGCCCTAACGCTGTCCTCGATTACCAGAAGCACAGCGTTTTTATTTTTACCCATCTATCTTCCAGCACCGGTTTTATTTCGTAGCAGCGGTCAATCACCGTCGCTCCTAACGCTCTAGTCAATAATCGTCATCGTCGCCAAAATCGTCTTCAATGACACCATCATTCACCAAAAAACTCTGTCTCTGCCGATAGACATCGCGGACAAACACGTAGCGATCCCCAGAAACCAAATCCCCAACGCCGAGCAGCTCTGCCCGGGCAGACACCAACCCAGTACCCCGCAGTACGTTGCGCGGGCGCACTTCCGAATAGTATTGCAGTGGATTAGTAAAGCTATCAATGATCTTGCCTGGCACATCGCGAACGCTCGAGGGACCCAACAGTGGCAACATCAGGTAGGGCCCTTCAGCCACGCCCCAGACGGCAAGCGTCTGGCCAAAATCTTCGCGCTCCTGTGAGGGCAAATTAAAAACTGTCTCGGCAACGTCAAACAAACCACCTATACCCAACGTGGTATTGATCAAAAAACGTCCGGTACTGTGGCCCATGCTGTCCAACTTACCTTGCAACCCACTGTTCGCGGCATTGGTTAATTCATTCAAATTATCAAACACATTGGCAATACCGCGCTCAAGGGGATCGGGCACGACCGCCACATAGGCGCGCGCGACCGGCTTGGCAATCGCTCGATCTAAAGCATCATTGGCGGCAAACATCACTCGATTTACCGCTTCAAAAGAATCTCTCTCGGCGCTCTCCTCGGCCCAACATCCGACCGCCAACACACACCCAAGAAGCCCACTCAAAAGGCTTTTCATACCCATCTCCGCTATACCTATCATGTCCTTCGCCAATGGTACTCCGCTTAAGTTAATTCGCCAACATCAAATAATCACTTAATGCAGGTTTTCGTAGTCGCGCCATGTTCGGTCAAGCCTGTATCAATACCCAGATATTGCAACTATTGGCGTGCAATGGCTATTTGACTGGCCAGTTGAAGCCAATTTTTGGTGAGTCGTTTTGACGATACCGGGAGCGCCGTTTTTAATTGCTGAGCGAACAGCGAAACTCGGTATTCTTCGATAAACCACATAAACTCGCGCAGCGCATCGGCTGTTTCAATCGTGAGGTTGTCGGTACTTTGTAACGCCTCGAGGCAGGGGGTTAAAAACTCGGCTATTTGATCGCTACACTCGCGATCGCGAGCCAATTGCATCGACCACTTATCCAACCGATATTCAATCGCTTTGATATACCGTGGATACTGTTGCGCCCTGGATGAGCGCAGACAATACAACGCCGCCGGCCCGAGCAAATAATCGAGCTGCATCTCGATATCGCGCACAAGATACTCGGCGGGTCCGTTCAGCGCCCGCAATTTCTGCTGAATCTGGTGCAGACTGGGCAGCAACGATTCGATTTTATCGGCTTGATACTGGGCAATTTCCACCACCCGGCCAATACCTTGGGTGTAACAGGCATCAAACTCGGATCGGTTACGCACCACCGTCACCGCAGCGAACAACGCCTCGTCCACCGCTGCGCTGATGAGCGCCGTTACAATTTTTTCGCGCCCCGCCAATCCGGCAGCTGCCAACGCCAAATCGCTGTTGCGCAGCAGATGTTTCGACAGATAGCGCACCGCATCGCGAGCTTTTATCAGCGCCAGACGCAACTGCCCGGCACGACTTACGGATTCGGCTCTGGCGAGGCTATCCAACAATTCAATCGACACCGTATCGCCGCAGTCGCGCAGCGCTGGCCAAGCCATCACCCTCAGCTTGCCGTCGCTCAAGGTCACGTCAGTTGGCAGGTCGTCAAAATCCCATGCCGTCAGCCCTTGCCGGGTATGTTGCTCGTCTGGCGTGCGCACCAGAGAACCACTGATCTGCTGCCGGTAATCTCGCTGAAGTTGCTGCGCATCCCTGCCCATAGCGATCCTTTCGCCATTGTTATCGACCAACATATAGTTCATTTGATACCAGCGATCGAGTTTAGCCAACTGCCAATCGGTGGCTTTTACAGCGATACCAAAATGTCGTTGCAACTGCTCGGCCAGCACTTCGACCAACGGCCGATTTTGCGCACTGATCTCGCGCAACAGTTTGTCGACAGTATCGGGCACCGGTACCAGTTGGCGCCGCCACTGTTTGGGCAAACCCTTTATCAGCGCGATGCATTTGTCGCGCAGCATCCCCGGCACCAACCAATCAAAATAATAGCGCGGCAATTGATGCAATAACGGCTGCGGCACAATAACGCTAACTCCGTCCTCTGGGTGGTTTGGCTCAAAGTGATAGCGCAGCTGGTACTGATTATCGTCGCACTCAACAGACTCGGGGAACTGTGCCAATTCGTCCGAGCTTAACTCTCGCAGCAATAAATGTTGGTTGCCCATATACAGCACACGCACACCGTCACTTTCCACCGAACGACGCCATTTTTCAAAGTCGGCGAGATTGCAAATGCTCTCCGGCACCCGCTCGCGGTAGAAGGTTTGCAGCGCTCGCTCATCAACCACCAAATCCCGACGGCGGGTGCGATCTTCAAAGCCCTGTAACTCGTCGAACAGTCGTTGATTAGCTGCATGAAAATCCCCTTTACCACGATAGCCACCCTCGACTAGCGCCTGTTGCACAAACACTGCGTGGGCCTCCAGCGGCGCAATGTGTCCATATTGCACCTTTTTATCCTCGACCACGGTCAGGCCAAACAGCGTCTGCCGTTGTTTTGCCATCACCTGGCCTGAACGGACATGGTAAAACGGCTCGCTATAACTGCTTTTAACTAAATGCGTTGCCAGCGGCTCTATCCAGGCGGGATCAATTTTAGCAACGTTCAACGCATACTGTTTATTGGTCTCCATCAACGCTCCAGCGGCAACCCACTTAGGTGGCGTCTTTGCCAATCCCGACGCGGGGAAAATAAAAAAGCGCCGATTGCGAGTGCCGATAAATTCTCGGCGGCCATCGCGAATACCCACCTGACTGAGCAGTCCACTCAATAGGGCTCGATGGATACCGGCATAATTAGCCGGTTGGCGGTTCTGTTTAAAACCCAGTTGCCGGCATGCTGAATGCACTTGGTGATGCAGATCTCGCCACTCTCGAACCCGCAAAAAAGACAAATAATGACTGCGACAATGCTTGGCGAATTGATTGCTTGAAAGGCTTTGTCTGCGCTCCTCGAGATGACGCCAAAGGTTGTGCAGCGTGGCAAAATCAGAGTCTGCATCGCGCCACTGTGCGTGCACAAGATCCGCCGCCTGTTGGCGATCGACTGGGCGTTCCCGGGGATCTTGAATACTCAGGGCGCTAGTAATTACCATGGTCTCGGTCAGTGCTCCAGTGCTCGACGCCTCGATCAGCATCCGCGCCAGTCGCGGGTCTAAGGGGATCGCGACCATTTTCTTGCCCACCGGCGTCAACTGACCCGTGGCGGTCACCGCTTGTAACTCCTCGAGTAATTTGTAGCCGTCACTGAGCATGCGTGAATCCGGTGAATCGATAAATGGAAACTCGCGGATATCGCCGATATTCAATTCCAACATGCGTAAAATTACCGCAGCAAGGCTGGTTCGCAGTACCTCTGGGTCGGTAAACTCCGGTCGGCGCTCGAAGTCGTCTTCGGTATACAGCCGATAACAGACGCCAGCGCGTACCCGCCCACAGCGTCCCGCGCGTTGATTGGCACTGGCGCGGGAAATGGCTTCAATTTGTAACCGTTGCACTTTGGTGCGGTAGCTGTAGCGCGACACTCGAGCGCGTCCGGTGTCAATCACATAGCCGATACCCGGCACCGTCAGCGAGGTCTCAGCAACATTGGTCGCCAGCACCACGCGGCGACCTCGGTGGGGTGAAAATATTTTGCTTTGTTCGCTAAGGCTCAACCTCGCGTAAAGCGGCACGACTTCGAGGTCGCGCATCGCCGCACGGCGAATGGCCACGCTGGTCTCGCGAATTTCACGCTCACCGCTGAGAAAGACCAATATGTCGCCGTCATTGCCGGTGCGCTGAATTTCGTCAATACACTCAACGATGATCTGCTCGCGAGAACTGTCAAGTTGTGCTTCCTGACTGTAGACAATATCCACTGGATAATTTCTACCGGACACCTGCAGCACTGGCGCATCGCTGAAGTGTGCAGAAAATTTCTCTAAATCGATGGTCGCGGAGGTAATAATGAGTTTTAAATCCGGACGTTTGGGCAGCAGTTTTTTTAGATAGCCGAGTAAAAAATCAATGTTTAAGCTGCGCTCGTGCGCCTCGTCGATAATCAGTGTGTCGTAGCGGCTCAAAAACTTATCGCGTTGAATTTCAGCCAGTAGAATGCCGTCAGTCATGACTTTAATGTAGCCATCGGCGGAGCTTTGATCGGCAAACCGCACCTGGTAGCCCACCGCGTCGCCGAGTGGCGATTTTAACTCATCGGCAAGACGCTGGGCGACGCTGCGAGCCGCCACGCGTCTCGGTTGGGTGTGACCTATGGTGCCAAACATGCCACGCCCGGCCAACAGACACATTTTTGGTAATTGTGTGGTCTTGCCCGAACCTGTCTCCCCGGCAATGACCACTACCTGATGGCGCTGAATAAGCGCGCAAATCTCCTCTGCTCGATGACTAACCGGAAGATCGGGGAGGCTTATCGAGGGGCAATGGTTGCGACGGCGCTCGACCGCCTGTTGCGCGCAAGTGTAACGCTGGTGCCAATCCTGCCAATCGGCGTCGACCTCGCGCTGGCGTTTGAAATCGCGTTGCAGGCGTCTAAGCCCACGAATCAAGGGCCAGCGCTCGGCGCACGGTGCACTTGCGGTGATGTTGCGTTCCAACTGGGTGAATTGCCGAGTTGTCGCCGGCATCACTGGGGTATTGCTCTCGTTCAAATGTCAGTCGCCGCTCTCAAGCCAAAGGCATCGCCCACTAGCCGCATGAATACTGGCCAATTTTTCGCGATGGCTATGCTGTTCCTCAGCGCTCGCCTTAATAATCCGTAAAGGCGGCCTGGCGCCCGAAAGACGCCTCGCCAATACCGCTCCCGCGCCACTGTCACCGCTTCCGCCCGCCTGCTCGTTAATATTTAAATTGACCTGCCCTCCGGACATTAGCAAGTAAACGTCGGCAAGAATTTCCGCGTCCAACAGCGCACCGTGAAGTTCGCGTTGTGAATTGTCGACGCCGTAGCGCTTGCACAGAGCATCGAGGTTATTTTTTTGTCCGGGATGTTTGCTGCGTGCCATCACCAGCGTATCGACCACTCGGCAGCACTCGTTTACAGGCACATAGGCACTGCCCAATTTGGCAATCTCATGGTTGATAAAACCAACGTCAAATGGCGCGTTGTGGATTACCAAATCGGCAGCGTCGATAAAACTCAAGAATTCGTCGACAACGCTTGCAAATACGGGTTTGTCGGCCAAAAATTTCTCGCTGATACCATGCACGGCCATGGCGCCTTCGTCGATCGGTCGCTGGGGGTTGATATACTGGTGGTAGTGGCGGCCGGTGAGCTTGCGATTGATCATTTCAACCCCGCCAATCTCGATAATACGATGGTCCTGAGAGGTCTCTAGCCCGGTTGTCTCGGTATCTAAAATAATTTGTCTCATTGGCTTGCGTCTCGATGTCGACGATCGTTAAGCACCTCGTCGGTGCCGCGATTGGCCAGTTGGTCGGCCAGTTCATTCTCGCGATGTCCACTATGTCCCTTCACCCACTGCCAATTTATTTGATGCTGCTGCATGCTCGCATCCAGTTGCTGCCAGAGGTCGACGTTTTTTACCGGTTTCTTTGCCGCGGTCTTCCAGTTGCGTTTTTTCCAATTCGGTAGCCATTCTTGTATGCCTTTCAGCACATAAGTAGAATCGGAACATAGGGTGATCCGGCAGGGCCGTTTTAAAGCGTTTAAAGCTTCGATAACAGCGGTCAACTCCATACGATTATTGGTGGTTTCCAACTCACCGCCGAAGAGTGATTTTTCGACGCCCCCATGTCGCATCAAAACCCCCCAACCACCTGGGCCAGGGTTGCCGCGACAGGCGCCATCGGTGAATATTTCAACTTGTTGCATTGCTGTCCTCATCAAATTTATGCTGCCGATTGGGTGCGCTACCACGCTGTTGCTCGCTCTGCACGCGCCGATGGCCATAACCATGGGCCGGCTTCGGCCAGCGGGTCGAGCGCCGACCGATACCCTGGGTCTCGCGTTTGACTGCGTGCATTATATAGACATTCCCAAACGGTAGATTAGCGCGCTCGCATAGGGATTGCCACGGTGCAAGTTCGGACTGCTTGGGAGCCGAGTTTGCGATCGGGCTGAACGCACCATAATGGACATCGAGCACCTGAAAACTGAGCAGTGAAAGCCAGTCCGCAAGGCGATTAGCGCGCAAATTGTGAAATCGATATTGTGGCCGGTTGGTCAGCAATTGCATCAGCCATTTGATCCCACCATGGATTCCGAACGGATTGAATACGCACAGCACCAGATGCCCCCCGGGCATAATCACCCTACAGACCTCGGCCAGTGCCGCTTTCGGTGACGCCGAAAATTCCAACCCATGCTGCATCAATGCAACATCCACGACACCCGACGGAATAGGTAATTGGTGATAATTGGCCAACGCCGCATGCTGTCCGTCAGCGTCTGAGGGATGCAGGCTAAAACGGTGTAGTTGAGCAAAATGATTGCACGCTTGAAGATCTCCTGTCACACCCAAACTGAGTAGACGATAGCCCGGCAATTGCGCGTATTCGGCCCGAATAATACGCTCTTCACAGGCGCCGATATAAGCACCAAAATCAGAGTCAAACCAGCTCTTTAACGAACCAGAAGAGTGGCCCAGATCGGCGATTTCTAAGTGCTTTAGTAGCG
This sequence comes from Flavobacteriaceae bacterium TMED48, assembly GCA_905181995.1. GTDB lineage: Bacteria > Pseudomonadota > Gammaproteobacteria > Pseudomonadales > Porticoccaceae > TMED48. Next base: position 1,177 of record CAJIZO010000124.1, on the reverse strand, counting down.
CGCTTCGTATAGTTTTAATGCGGTCGGACAACATAGCGAGTGACTAAACAACGTTTGCCTCTTATTATGTTCTCTCGATTCTCTAAACACCAGCGCGAGATGACTGACCGATGATTAACACCGTTGATATTGTTGCAATACCCGCTTTCCACGACAACTACATCTGGGTCATCCGCTGCGCCGACCAGCGCAGCGTTTTCGTCGTCGATCCGGGCGATGCCGAACCGGTGATTAAATGGTTGCAAGAAAATCATTGTGTCCTCGCGGGGATTTTAATCACCCACCACCACGCCGATCATGTCGGCGGTGTGCCCAGATTACTCGAGCATGCAAGCGTTCCGGTCTTCGGACCCAGTCAATCGCCCGCCGAGTGTATTAATCATCCCTTGGATGAGGGCCAAAAAGTCACCTGTTTTGGCATAGACTTCGATATTTTGCGGGTGCCTGGCCATACGCTCGACCATATTGCCTACTATGCCGGTGGCGAAAGCCCGCGCAAACCGATACTTTTTTCTGGTGATACTCTGTTCGCCGGTGGCTGCGGTCGATTATTTGAAGGCTCTACCGCGCAAATGTATCGATCACTTCAAACACTCAGCGCGCTTCCCGACGATACCGAGGTCTATTGTGCGCACGAATATACCCTTGCAAATCTTCGTTTTGCCTTGGCTGTGGAACCTCACAACCCAGATTTAAAACAGCGCTGGGACGACGATTCGGCAGCACGCGCAACCGACACCCCAACGGTGCCGAGCAGCCTGGCGCTCGAGAAATGCACCAACCCATTTATTAGAACCGGAATCCCCTCGGTTGCCAGTGCAGCAACAGCGCGTATCGACATCGCGAATCCGCCAGAAGAGGCAATTTTTGCGGCGCTTAGAAAATGGAAAGATCAGTTTTAAGTTACTCGCCAAACCAATAATTGACCATCGTATGACGCCCAATAAGCGGATGCACTGATAAAAAGAAGAGCTGTGATTCAATTTAATACTGATCATTCAACCCGCCAAACAGGCCCAGTATTCTCAAGTACAGTACGCTCAAGTACAGTATTCTTAAGTACAGTATTCTCAAGTACAGTGCTCTCAAGTACAGTGCGCTCAAGTACAGTAGTGGTGATGCTCTTGTTGGCGCTTGGCGGGTGTAACACCATCGCAACACTGCAAGCACTCGTCCC
>CAJIZO010000123.1 GCA_905181995.1 Flavobacteriaceae bacterium TMED48 | reverse complement strand
AGTATCCATAAGATTATCGGTAATTTCATTAGCAATCCTTTGCTTTTTGGTGCTCATTTTGAGCGCATTCTCAATATTTTTTAGACATCGAAACAGCCTCATTTATACCGCTCGATCGGTTGTTGTTATCGAGCCGCGCATCGAGAGGCGTTTTATACATAAGCCGCAGTGAGTGCAATACTACGTTACTAGCTTAGCTGTTTTTTTTAAAAAAACTGAGAAAATTTAAAAGTCGGCGAATTGGCATCGATTGGATAAAATCCAAAAAGGCTAGCCTCGCGACTGCCTATGCTTTTATATTTGGACGCTTTACACAAAATATGCGGAGATTGGTCGCGTGATGCCAGCTAGACGCGCTTGGCTAATTGCATGCGTCTCAGATCGCCGATGGCTATTTGCGCTATCGGCGACAGCGCCATTTGGGCATCGATGGGCTGCTCGGTGATGAGATTTTTCATGGGCGGCGACCAGAATTTTTCTAGGTGTTGTGCAACCTGATAGCCAACCATTTTAGGATCGCCATTAGCGCTCATGTTGAGGGCGATTTGATTGATCATTTTGATCAGGCGTTGGAGTTGTGGTTGTGACATGTCAAGGCGTCTCGCTGGAGATTCTATGTGGGTGAGTGTAAATCGCATGCCGCCCCGCTCGAGCAAACCCGATCAGCGTGAGCCCCGACTGTTCAGCGAGTTTAATCGCCAGAGCGGTGGGTGCCGATATGGACGCCAAGAGCGGAATGTTGGCGCTGGTTGTCTTGGCTACCATTTCGTAGCTGGCGCGACTAGTGACCAGCACAAAGCCGCTGCTGGCGTCGGCATTAAATTGTCTACAACGGGCACCCAGCAACTTGTCCAGCGCGTTGTGGCGGCCGACATCTTCACGCACCAAGAGGATTTTTCCGGCGCTATCGCACCAGGCCGCACCGTGCACCGCGCCGGTCTGTATCTGCAGTCGCTGTTGCTCACCAAGCGCGGCAATGGCGCGTTGCAGCGCCCGATGGCCGAGGTTTATGGTCGAACTGACCTTGGTGGGTGGTACGATCGCCTGCTGCAGTGATTCGGCACCGCAGAGTCCACAACCAGTGCGGCCGACCAAATTGCGCCGCCGCTGTTTGAGCGCCGCAAAGGGTTTGGCGGTGATCGTCAGTTGCACCTCTATGCCGCTGTCGGTGTGCTCTATATGGCAATCGAGCAGTTGCTCGGGGGTCTCGAGTATACCCTCCGATAGGCTGAATCCGAGGGCAAATTCTTCTAAGTCTGCCGGCGTCGACATCATCACCACGTGGGAGATGCCGTTAAACACCAACGCCACGGGTGTTTCCATCGCCACCCAATGGGTGTCGTCCGAGGTGTTGTCGGCCTGCCACAGGGTACGCGTGATCTCGACTGTTGTCGGGGCAGGCAACTTTATTGCCGCGCTCGTTCCAACAGCCCCCGCTGTTGTCGGTCAAAGGACTGCTGCCGTGCCTGCCAGTTAGAGGGCTTGGTCACCTTGCTGATCTGCACCGCGGTGACTTTGTACTCAGGGCAATTAGTCGCCCAGTCGCTGTTGTCGGTGGTGATGACGTTAGCGCCGGACACCGGGTGGTGAAAGGTGGTATAAACCACGCCCGGTTTGACTCGTTCGGTGACGTTGGCGCGCAGCACCGTATCGCCAACGCGGCTGTTGACCCCGACCCAATCGTCGTGGGAGATGCCCCGTTCCTCGGCGTCGTGAGGATGAATCTCCAGTAGGTCTTCAGCATGCCATTGGTTGTTGTCGGTGCGTCGGGTCTGGGCGCCGACGTTGTATTGTGAGAGGATCCGACCGGTGGTCAGTAACAGTGGGAACTTGCGGTTGGCGCGCTCGGTGGTCGCGACGTACTCGGTCATGGCAAAAAAACCCTTACCACGGACAAATTGGTCGATGTGCATAATCGGCGTGCCCTCGGGCGTTAGGTCGTTACAGGGCCATTGAATACTGCCAAGTTGCTCCAGTTTGGCGTAGGAAACACCCCGAAAAGTCGGCGTTAAGCGCGCGATTTCATCCATGATTTCCGATGGATGACTATAGTTCATCGGGCAGCCCAAAGCGTTGGCAAGCGCCATGGTTGCCTGCCAATCGGCCTTGCCACTGAGTGGCGGGATTGCCTTGCGCACCCGCGATATGCGCCGTTCGGCGTTGGTAAAGGTACCGTCTTTTTCTAAAAAGGATGCGCCGGGTAAAAATACATGGGCAAACTTGGCGGTTTCATTGAGAAATATATCTTGTACCACGAGGCATTCGAGAGCGCGCAGCGCCGCCTCGACGTGCTGGGTGTTGGGGTCGGACTGAGCGATGTCTTCGCCCTGACAGTAGAGTCCTTTAAAGTCACCATCTAAAGCCGCATCAAACATGTTGGGAATGCGCAGGCCGGGTTCAGAGTCGAGCGTTACGTTCCACTCGCCCTCGAAGAGTTGCCGCGTTGTGGTATCCGAAATATGCCGGTAACCGGGCAGTTCATGGGGAAATGAGCCCATATCGCAAGAGCCCTGAACGTTATTCTGTCCGCGCAATGGATTGACGCCAACGCCTTCACGACCGACATTGCCGGTGAGCATGGCGAGATTGGCGATCGCCATGACCGCGGTCGAGCCCTGGCTGTGTTCGGTCACGCCGAGTCCGTAAAAAATGGCGCCGTTGCCACCGCTGGCATACAGACGCGCGGCAGCGCGTAAATCTGCAGCGGGTACGCCGGTGATCTCTTCGGTGTTCTCGGGCGCGTGGCGCGGATTGCCTATAAACGTCAGCCAGCGTTCGAATTCTTCGACGTCACAGCGTTGCTCTATATAACTGTGCGCTTCGAGTCCCTCGTTGACTATCACGTGCGCCAGTGCATTCAATGTCGGGACGTTGGTGCCCGGGCGCACGGGTAGGTGGAAGTCTGCAGTGATATGCGGTGAACTCACCAGTTCGATCTTGCGCGGGTCGATAACGATCAGCTTGGCGCCCTGGCGGAGTCGGCGCTTTAGTCGCGATGCAAATACCGGATGCGCCTCGGTGGGGTTGGCGCCCATGACGATTACCACGTCGGCCTCGGCCACCGAAGCAAAGGTCTGGGTACCGGCGGATTCACCGAGCGTGGTCTTCAAGCCGAAGCCGGTCGGTGAGTGGCAGACGCGGGCGCAGGTGTCGATATTGTTATTGCCAAAGCCAGCGCGCACCATTTTCTGCACCAAATAGACCTCTTCGTTGGTGCAGCGACTCGACGAAATGGCGCCAATGCTAGTGCGTCCATACTTGGCCTGAATGGCTTTAAAGCGCTCGGCGGTATAGTTGACCGCCTCGTCCCAAGAGACTTCGCGCCAGGCATCGTCGATGCTATCGCGGATCATCGGTGTGGTGATGCGGTCTTTGTGGGTGGCGTAGCCGAAGGCGAAGCGGCCCTTAACGCAGGCGTGGCCCTCGTTTGCCTTGCCGTCTTTGTAGGGTGTCATACGCACCACTTGATTGCCCTTCATCTCGGCTTTAAAGGAACAGCCAACGCCGCAGTAGGCGCAGGTAGTGGTGACTGCGTGTTCGGGTTTTCCTGCGTCGATAATACTTTTTTCGGTGAGTGTCGCGGTGGGGCAGACGTTCACGCAGGCGCCACAAGATACGCATTCAGAGTCCATGAAAGCGTCGTCTTGACTGGCGCTGACCTTGGACTCAAAGCCACGGCCGTCTATGGTAAGTGCAAAGGTGCCTTGAACCTCTTCACAGGCGCGTACGCAGCGCGAGCAGACAATGCATTTCGATGGGTCAAAGGTAAAATAGGGGTTGGATTGATCTTTTTCAGCGTCTAGATGGTTGTCGCCGTCGAAGCCATAACGCACCGAGCGCAAGCCGACTTCGCCGGCGGTATCTTGTAATTCGCAATCGCCGTTGGTCGGGCAGGTTAGGCAGTCCAATGGATGGTCAGAGATATACAACTCCATCACATTGCGCCGCAGTTTACCGATCGCATCGGATTGGGTTTGCACTTGCATGCCGGCCTCGACGGTGGTGGTGCAAGATGCTGGAAAGCCGCGCCGGCCCTGAATTTCTACCAGGCAAACTCGGCAGGAGCCAAACGAGGCCAATTGATCGGTAGCACACAGGCGCGGCACCTTGATACCGCTCTCGGCGGCGGCGCGCATCACCGAGGTACCCTCTGGAACGGTCACCGAGACGCCGTCGATACTCAGGGTCACCAGTTGTTTGCCGACGCTCATTGGCGTGCCAAAATCGGCTTGGGGTTGGTAAAATTCGACCATGATGGCTGCCTCCTAGCGGCGGCTAAAATCGCTTGAGAAGTGGGTGATGGCGCTCCGCACCGGATAGGGCGTCATGCCGCCCATAGCGCACAGCGAACCCATCTCCATGGTATCGCACAGTTCGTGCAGCAAGATCATGTTGTCGGCGCGATGTTCGTCGGCCAGAATGCGGTCGATGACCTCGACGCCACGCACCGCGCCAATCCGGCAGGGCGTGCACTTACCGCAGGATTCGGCGACACAAAACTCCATGGCAAAGCGCGCCTGCGCGGCCATGTCGGCGCTGCTGTCAAACACCACAATACCGCCGTGGCCGATCATGGCACCGATCTGCGCAAAGGCCTCGTAGTCGAGCGGCGTATCCCATTGCGATTCGGGCATGAACGCGCCCAGCGGGCCGCCGACCTGAATAGCGCGCACTGGCAACCCGCTGTGGGTACCCTGACCATAGTCTTCGACGATCTCGCGCAGGGTCACGCCAAAGGCTAACTCGATCAAGCCACCGCGTTTAATATTCCCTGCCAACTGTATCGCCAGCGTGCCGCGCGAGCGACCCATGCCAAAGCTTTCATAAGCCGGCGCACCGCGTTCGAGTACCGTTGACACCGCCGCCAGCGTTAAAACGTTGTTGACCACCGTCGGTTGGCCGAATAGGCCCTCGATGGCCGGCAGCGGTGGCTTGGCTCTGACCATGCCGCGCTTGCCCTCAAGGCTCTCCAGCAGCGAGGTCTCTTCGCCGCAGATATAGGCACCCGCGCCGAGGCGCACCTCGAGATGAAAATCGCGCCCCGAGCCTTGAATGTTGTCGCCGATAAAATTTTCCTCTGCGGCGCGTTGCAGGGCAATATCGAGCAGTCGGTGGGCTACCGGGTATTCGGAGCGCAGGTAGATATAGCCCTGAGTCGCGCCCACCGCCAACCCGGCAATGGTCATGCCCTCGATCAATTGGTAGGGGTCGGCCTCCATCACTAAGCGATCGGCAAAGGTGCCAGAATCGCCTTCATCGGCATTGCAGACGATGTATTTTTGTCCGCCCTCGGGATGGCGGCGGGTTACTTTCGGCACTGCATCGAGCACCGTCTGCCATTTAATCCCCGCTGGAAAGGCCGCGCCGCCGCGTCCGCGCAAGCCAGACTGAGCCACTTGATCGACGATCGCTTGAGGGCTCATCGACAGCGCATTTTTAAGCCCAACAAAGCCGTTTAACCGCTGATAGGTGTCTAGACACAGCGGGTCGCCAACACCCGCACGGGCGTAGGTCAGGCGCTGTTGTTGCTTAAAAT
>CAJIZO010000122.1 GCA_905181995.1 Flavobacteriaceae bacterium TMED48 | reverse complement strand
GCTTTTGGGGTTGGGGCTATGCCGATGAACAGCTTGGCGACGATGAGCTACAAATGATCGATCTGATGCTCGAGGAGTTAATGCCGGGTGGATCGGTCGAGGTGGACGAACCGCAACTGGACGATTTTGAATTGCCGCCACCGCGGGTGGAGGTACCGCAGCAGTTTTTGGTTTTTACTTCGATATCCAAGTACGACAGATTGGTGCATAGCTTCGGAAAATCCTACGCCGATTTGGTTAGGATGTTGCTGCGCCGCGTGGATAATCCGCCCGATTGGGTCTGCTTTCCCCGCGACGAGAGCGATATCGAACGAATCCTAGCGCATGCCACAGAGCACAATATCGCAGTCATACCATTTGGTGGCGGCACCAGCGTCTGCGGCGCGGTGGAACCTGCGGTAGGGGATAGCTATCGGGCGACTATCAGCCTCGATTTAGAGCATTTTAATCGCGTTTTAGAGATCGATCAGACGAGCCGAGCGGCGCGGGTGCAAGCGGGTATCTTGGGTCCCGATTTAGAAGCCGCTCTGCGCCCGCATGGGCTGACGTTGAGACATTTCCCTCAGAGCTTTAAATTTTCTACCTTGGGTGGGTGGATTGCGACCCGTGCTGGCGGGCATTTCGCGACCCTGTACACCCACGTCGATGATTTTGTCGAGTCGACGCGAATGATTACGCCCCGCGGAATCATGCATACGCGACGACTGCCGGGGTCGGGAGCGGGTCCCTCGCCGGATCGTATGGTACTCGGATCAGAGGGTATACTCGGGGTGATCACCGAGGCATGGGTCAAACTGCAGCAAGTGCCGCGATGGCGAGCATCGACCAGTCTACGCTACGCGAATTTTAGCCATGGAGCAGACGCCGTGCGGCGAATTGCGCAAGCCGGTCTATACCCCAGTAATTGCCGCCTTTTGGACGAGACTGAAGCGCACTGGAGCGGGCTGGATGGTCGGCGAGGTGCGCTGCTGGTAATCGGTTTTGAGTCTGCAGATCATCCGCAGACGGCGAGCATGGACAGGGCATTGGCGGTGTTGCAATCGAATGCTACCGAATCCGCCGATATCGTCTACAGCGACACCCAGCAGGACGCGCCAGTGGCAACCGATGGCGCTGTTGCGCAGTGGCGCAACGCATTTTTACGCATGCCTTACTACCGAAACCGACTGGTTGCCCGCGGCCTTATTGTCGATACCTTTGAAACCGCCATCACCTGGGATCGATGGCAAGTTATGTATCGCACGGTGGTGTCGGGCATGCAGGCAGCAATGGTTGAAATTAGTGGGCAACCAGGACGGGTTTCGTGCCGTTTTACCCATGTTTACCCAGATGGGCCGGCGCTGTATTTTAGTTTTTTTGCGATTGGTAGCCGGCGTGGGGATTTGCAAGCGGCGTTGCAAATGTGGCGCGAGTTAAAATCGCGTGCTAATCAACTGGTGATCTCGCTGGGTGGCACGATAACCCATCACCACGCGGTTGGGCGCGATCATCGCAGTGGTTATCATGCACAGTCCCCAGAGTTGTATCGCGGGATGTTGGCGGCGGCCAAAGTCGAAGTCGATCCCCAAGGTGTTCTCAATCCGGGGGTATTAATCGATCCGATCGGTCGAAATGTCGGGCCCTCGGGGGTGCTTGGCGACCCTTAGATTAAGTCGTTGATTGACTGATTGAGCGCGTAATTAAGAGCATGATTGAGAGGATAGTTGAGAGGATAGTTGAGAGGATAGTTGAGAGGATAATTTAGAGGATAATTTAGAGGATAATTTAG
>CAJIZO010000121.1 GCA_905181995.1 Flavobacteriaceae bacterium TMED48 | reverse complement strand
TTTGGCCGTTGGCGATGGTGGTGCCGGCCATCACAACGGTCTCCAGGTAGGGCTCTAAGACGAGGTGCTCGCCAAACGCCTCAAACAGGATTGCAAGCTCTTTCGGGCCGCCGTTAAAACCGCCGTCGCGCTCGTTAAACGGCAGCGTCAGCCAGCCCATATCAGCAAACTGCTGCCACTGAGGTTGGGGTGTTAGCAGATCGCCGTTGGCGACCGCCCTTCGAGTTTCGAAGTCGTAGGTTTCGGTTAGATATTTAGCCACGCTATCGGCCAGCATCTGCTGTTCGTCGTTAAAGTTGCCGGTACTACTGGATTCCATTATTTCAACCCCAATACGGCGCGGGCAATGATGTTGCGCTGGATCTCGGCGCTGCCGCCGTAGATCGTCGCGGCCCGCATATTAATATATTCAGCAAAGGTGGTGATGGCATTGTCTGGGCCAATCACCTCATCGGCGTAATCGACTTCTAGCGCATCGCGTTGCAACGGCGCGTTGTGGGCGCCGAGCGCATCGCTGGCCAGGGCGCTGATTTTTTGGCTGAGTTCAGTGCCGGCTAATTTGGCTACGCTGGTTAGCGACCCGGGTGCATCGCTGGCCTTAATGCGTTGCTCGGTAAATTCGAGCGCCATAGCATCGATCTCCAACGCCGCCAAGTTGTCGCTAAACGCGGCGTCGTCGAGATAGCAGACGCCGTTGTGGGCGTATTGTCGACCGGCAATGGCGCGGGCTTTGGCGAGTAATTTTTGATGGTCGATGGAATAGTTGTGGCCGCCGCGCTCAAACTCGAGCAGGTACTTGGCCACGCTCCAACCCTGGTTCTCTTCGCCGAGTAGATTGGCTACCGGAATGCGCGCATCGCTAAAAAACACCTGACACTGTTCGACCGTACCATCGAGGCCGATAATTTCACTCAAGCTGATTCCCGGTGTGTCCATGTCGGCAAGTAGGAAACTGATGCCGGCTTGGGGTCTGCCCTCGGTGGAGGTGCGCACCAGACAAAATATCTTATTGGCGCGATGGGCAAAGCTGGTCCAGATCTTTGAGCCATTGACCACGTAGTGATCGCCATCGCGCTCGGCACGGGTGGCCAACGACGCCAGATCGGAGCCAGCGCCCGGTTCGGAATACCCCTGGCACCAGATGTCCTCTCCGGAGCGTATGCGCGGTAAATACTCTTGCTTTTGTTGCTCGGTGCCGTACTTGATCAGGATCGGGCCAAGCATTTGAATGCCCAGCGCCATTAGCGCCGGGGCGTTGCCAAGTTTCAGTTCACGTTGAAAAATTTGGTGTTGATTTTGTGTCCAGTCGGTACCGCCGTACTCGACTGGCCATGCCGGCGCAGCCCAGCCCTTGGCGTTAAGAATTTTGTGCCACTGCAGCGCGCAGTCATAGTCGGCAAATACGCTGGTCATATTTTTGCCCGCGCGCACCAATTCGGGTGATAAGTGCTCGGCTATAAATTGCCGCACCTCGGCTTGAAAGGTTAACTCATCTTTGCTCATAGACTTTTCCATCGGGTTTTGCGGCGAGGTTAGGGCCAGATAGCGTGCGCGCCGCAAACAAGAAAAAACAGGATAGATTGTTTATTAATTGTAGCTATCTGGGTAATTTAAGCAATCATTTAATCGTCGATTGGGGCGATTAAAATGCCCTCTGCCGTTGGCTAGACACTGCCCATATCGCGCCACTAGTCAGGGTCGTCGGGCGCGCTAATGCAAACCAGCTGCTTGCCCTGATTAGCGCCTTGAAAGAGCGCCACCAGAGCGCCGGGAAGGGCGTCAAAGCCCTGACTCACGGTGTCGGCATGGCGCAGTTGTCCAGCCGCGACCAGTGGCTGCATCGCGTCGATTGCAGCAGCAAATTGGTCGGCATAGTCGAGCACAATAAAGCCTTCCATACGCGCGCGCCGAAAGATTAAATTGAAATAGTTGGTCGGCCCATCGAGCGGGCCTGTGGCGTTGTAGCGCGAGATACCGCCGCAAAGTACCACCCGCGCGGCGTCGCGAATCAATCCCAACGCGGTGTTCAACAGTTCGCCACCGGCGTTGTCAAAGTAGATGTCGATGCCGTCGGGACAGACCTCGCTAAGTTGCTGCTGCCAGTTTGGTTCGCGGTAATTGACCGCCGCATCAAAACCCAGGGTCGCGGTGAGCCACTGGCATTTTTCTGCGCTACTGGTGATGCCGACAACGCGGCAGCCGTGAATTTTTGCTAGCTGTCCGGCCACAGACCCGGTCGCACCGGCGGCGCTTGAGACCACAAACACGTCACCCTTGCGCGGTTTGCCAATGCGCTCGAGGCCAAACCATGCGGTCATGCCGGTGACCCCAAAGACGCCGATGGCGGCGCGCAGTGAGATGCCGTCGGGTATCCGCTGTAGTGGTGCTGCGTCGGCGCGATGAAGGTAGTGTTGCTGCCAGCCAAAACTGCCGGTAACCCGAGTCCCTACGGGATATGAGGGATTGTTTGAGACGCTCACGCTGCCGGCGCCAAAGCCGCGCATAACATCGCCGATCGCCAGTGGGGCAATATAGTCGGCGCGGTTTTCCATCCAGCCACGCATCGCCGGTTCCAGTCCCATATAGTGCACGTCGATCAGGCACTCGCCCTCGCCTATGGTCGGTAGCGGGGTCGACACTCGGTTGAAATCGCTCTCGCGAACCATTCCCTCGGGTCTGGCGGCGAGTAAAAATTGTTGGTTCACGGCGTACTCCTCATTGGTGACGGCAGCATAGCTATCAGTTCGCCAGTTGGGCGCGCAGCACATCCTTGCGAATTTTGCCCGATGCGGTGCGGTCAAAATTGTCGATTAGAATGACCTTTTCTGGCCATTTCTGCCGCGCCAATCCGGCGTCCGAGAGGTGCGGTTGCAGGGTTTTACTATCGATGACAACGTCATCTGGGGCGCTCGCGTCAACCACAAGGTAGGCGCAGACGCCCTCGCCGAGACGTTGATGGGGCATTGCCACGACGGCCGCCTCACGAATGCGCGGGTGGTCGTGCAACACGTCTTCGACCTCTTTGGCAGAGATGTTCTCGCCACCACGAATGATCAGATCCTTTTTACGGTCGGTAATGACCACCGCGTTGTCGGCGGTGATGTGACCGATATCGCCGGTGTGAAAGTAGCCGTCGGTCATGGCTGCTGTGGTCTGTGCTGAATCCTTGTAGCCGAGCATCATCGCCGGCCCGCGAATCCATAGTTCGCCGTCTTGTCCAGCCGCCATATCGCGGCCCTCGGCATCGACTACCCGAACCTGCCAATTATCAATTTTGCCATCGGTAGTGGCGGCGAGTTCGAGTTGGTCGGGTCGCGTAAAGCCGGTACTTACCAGCGGGACTTCGGTGCTGCCGTAGACCCGAAAAGCTCGGCATTGACCAAGGCTTTGAGGGACCCTGCGGATCAGCTCCGGCGGCACCGCAGCGCCACCGCAGGCAAACAGGCGCAAGCTCGATAGATCGTCATTGTGCAGTTCTGCGTGGTCGACCAATTCTTGTAAAAAGGGCGTTGCGCTAATGCACAGCGTGGCTGCGTGGCGCTGGATTAACTCGGCCGCTCGGGCCACTTGCCACTGGGTCATCAGCAGCGTTTTAACATCGCTGAAAAACGGCAATTCGATCCCGTTGACGTAGCCGGTGATGTGCGTCACCGGCGAGGGCATTAACATCAAATCGCCACCGTCTAAGCGCCATGCTTCGAGGGTGTTGTCGATCGCCCGCGCCAGACTGTTGTGGCTGTGCATGACCGCCTTGGGGGTGCCCGTGGTTCCCGAGGTATACATCAATACCTTGAGGCTGTCGGGGTCGACTGCGGCAATCTCAAGGTCTGTGCTGTCGCTGTCGGTCAGCGTGTGATAGTCGATTTGAGGGCTATTTTGACCCGTTAGGCGATCGCCGTTGGCCGCGCCCCTGACCACCACGATATGTTCCAAATTGGGTAATTCATGGCGCAGCGAAGCAATCATTTTCGGGTAGTCGACCGAGCGAAAGGTCTGCGGGATAAACAGCAGCCGAGTTTGCGCATCACCGAGGATAAAGCGCAGTTCCCGCTCGCGGTAGATCGGGATAATTGGATTGACGACTAGGCCGAGCATCGAGGCTGCCAGATTGATCGCCACCGTCTCGCGCCAACTGGGCAGTTGAAAGCTGATCACATCGCCAGCGGTCATTCCGAGTTGTTGCAACCCGGCAGCCAATTGCTGGGCCTCGAGGACAATCGCTGCGTTGGTGATCGGCGGTTCGTCCTCGAGGAGGATAATCTCCCTGTCTGGGTCGCTGGCAGCGCGTTGCAGCGCCAAATCAGACACCGTGGTGTTGCGCAGACTCTGCGAGTTTATTCCGTTGTACACCGCCACCCCCGCCTTATGGTAATCATTATGGCCGCCCAGCGATCTATCGAACCGGCTGTGGAGCGAGTTCAAGAAAGACTGCAAGGCAGTCGAGACGCAGACGAAGGTACAGACGTGGCATAAAAAAGTCAACTATGATTGTTTTGTTTATTAAACCGCTGTGGGTTGCAGATGCCGCTGGCGTTATCCGACTGCTCAGGGGGTCTTTAGCCGGCATATGATTACCGGCGATGTGGCTTGACTGGCTGTTGCGCGGGCGGGTTTAAATGTCACTTAAACGTTCCTGCGCTGTTGATCGCCGACAATCGGGGTAGCCCTCAATGGCCATTACTAGCCTTTAGTTCGACGCTGTCTCGATGGCGACGCTAGCGTCTGTGTGATTGCCGCCAAGCTCGCTCGCGGTAGCTCTTTGAGAGTCTGCCGCGCTGGCGACTCAACCGCCCTGCGGATGGTTCATGGCGTCGGGGTAGGGCAGTACGTGGGCCGGTTGTAGGGTGCCGGGACCATAATACAGTGCGTCGAAGCGGCGCATGGCGTACAGCCAGCCACCAGCTGTACGCACGCAGGTATCGTTGTAGACACCGATAATGCGCAGGCCCTTGCCATCGCTATCGATAATGTCTTCATCGATGCTCCAGCGGCAGGTGGCGGTATCGCCGGCGACGTCGATCAGACCGCTGTGGTGGCTGTGAAAGACCACCGGAAAGCCGGCCATGGCACCCTCCCAAGTGGCGAGGATCGCCTCGCGACCTTGAATCGGCTCACCAAGAAAATGCCAGGTGGCATCTTCGTGCCACAGCGAGCCCCAGAGTGCGCCGTCGCGGCGCGTGACGGCGTCGGTGTAAAGCGCGTTTAACTGGCGAATGTCGAGATCGTCTTGCATTGCTTGGCTCATGGTATTACTCCGTTGAGTTGGCTTGAGCGGCGGCGATGGTCGACGCCTCGATTTCGGCGGGCATCGGATTGCGACGCAGCGTTAGCCCGCCGTTGACCTGTAGATTTTGACCGGTCATAAAGCACTCGTCGCTGCCGAGAAACACAGCGGCTGCGGCGATGTCTTGGGAGGTGTTTAGCCGACCCATTGGATATTCCTTGATAAAGGCCTCGGCGAGTCCTGGCACGGCGAAATAGTCGTCGGTCATGGGTGATTGGGTAAACCCTGGAGAGATCGAGTTGGCGCGAATACCGCGCGCACCGAACTGGTCGGCGACGCCGCGGATAACGTGGTCAATACCCGCTTTGGTGCCGATGTAGGCATGGTGATCGCCGACCAAAATAGTCGCGGTCGCCGACGAAATTTGAATGATCGACGCGCTGTCGCTCATGTTGGTGACCAGCGCTTGCATGAATTGGTAGGGCCCTTTGAACTGTAGGTTCATCATCGCCACCAAATCCTCTTCAGAGGTGTCCTCGAACGGCGTCAACAGACCCCAGCCGGTGCAGTTAACGGCAATGTCGATAGGGCCTGAACGGTCGACCGCATGCGCCACCGCAGCGTCGATGTCGGCTTTAGAGGTAATGTCACAGTGCACGGCAGATCCGCCGATGGCGTCGGCCAGCGACTGTAAATTAGCCATGTTGCGCCCGGCGACGGTGACCTGCGCACCTTCGTCGGCGAAGCGTTTGGCGATGATTTGCCCCATGTTGTCGACGCTGGCGGCGCCGAGTACCAGTGCAGATTTCCCTTTGAGTCTGGACATAGCGTCCTCCATAGACAGTGTAAAGTGAGTGTGCGGTGCAGCGTTAAGCCACAAACAATCAATGTATATTGTTTTTTTAAGCCGTTAATATAGCAAAGAAAAGACTTGCCAGACCAGTCACAAATAGTTTTTATTGAGATTGACGACCTAGGATGGGCAGTGAATGTAATGGCGCATACAGATAATCAATCCAATATCGGGGCGCTGCTGCAACGGCGGGCATGGGCGAATGGCGACAGCGAGGCTTATGTAGGTGTTGAGTCTGGGCACCGGATGAGCTTTGCGCAGTTGAATCAGCGCGCTAATCAGCTCGCCAATGCGCTGCGCGAAGACGGTATTCAGCCGGGGCAGCGGGTGGCGCTGTTGCTGCTCAACGGCAGCGCATTTTTTCAGGCATTTTTTGCGCTGGCGAGAATTGGCGCGGTGATCGTGCCGTTGAATTGGCGACTGACCGTGGATGAATTGGCATTTTTGTGCGACGACAGCGGTGCCTGCCGATTGATCTACGACGTTGAGTTTATGACCACCGTCAAGGCCCTCGAACAACGCCCCGAGACCGCCGCAATAAATCACTGGTTGCAGGTGGGTGAAAGCCTGCCGCCGGCCGATTTTGCCGCCGATTATGGGCGGTTTTGCGAACGCGGAGCGATCGACCAACCAGCGGTCACCAGCGGCGGCGACGACTACCTGTTTATCATGTATTCGTCGGGTACCACTGGGTTACCAAAGGGGATTATTCACAGTCACCGCACCGTGATGGCAGCCATTCAAACGATTGTCGCGACCTCGCAACCAAAGCTGCGTCAGCGCTGCATCAACATGCTGCCGATGTTTCATGTCGGCGCCCTGACGCCGCTACTGGTGAACGTATACAGCGGCGTGACCTCGGTGATGATGCGCGCTTTTGACCCGCAGCGTGCCTGGCAAGTGATCGATCGCGAGCGCATAGACAGCGGTTTGGTGGTGCCGGCCATGTTGCAGGCGATGTCGACGGTGGCGGTCGCCGATCGCGGCGATCATAGTTCGCTGCAGTGGTTGTTGGTCGGCGCTGCGCCGGTGGCGCCATCGTTGATTGTCGAGTACAGCAAGTTGGGTATTCAGCTTCGTCAAGTCTACGGCCTTACCGAAACCTGTGGCCCGGGCTGCATGATGGATGATAGCCATGGGTTGTTGCGGCCGCACTCTGCTGGGCGGAGCTTTTTTCTCACCGACGTGCGGATTGTCGATGCCGAGGGTCGCGACTGCGGCCGCGATGAAGCCGGTGAGGTATTAATTCGCGGCGATCATCTGATGGTCGGCTATTGGCGCCGCCCAGAGGCGACGGCCGAGGCTTTGCGCGATGGTTGGCTGTACAGTGGCGATATTGGCAGCCTCGACGACGAGGGTTTCGTGACCATTCTGGATCGCAAAAAAGACATGATTATCTCTGGTGGCGAGAATATTTATCCGGCTGAAATTGAGGCCGTATTGCTAGCGCAGGACGGTATTGAAGATGCCGCGGTGATTGGACAGCCGAGCGATCGATGGGGCGAAAGCCCGGTGGCGATGGTGGTCGCGCACAGGCTGTCGGAACAGCAGGTGATCGATGGCTGCCGACAGCGATTGGCCGCGTACAAACTGCCAGTGGCGGTGACGTTTGTCGATCATATACCGCGCAATCCGAGCGGCAAAATACTCAAGCGGGTATTGCGCGAGCGCTATACCCGGGCCGACGTCGAGAGTTAGATTATGACGTTCGCCCGCCGGCGATGGCCATTAACGCGCGTTATAGTGGTCGACAATCTGTTTGATCAGCGCCGGGCCGCGGTAGATAAACCCGCTGTAGACCTGCACCAGCGATGCACCCGCGGCGAACTTTTGGGCGGCGTCTTCGCCACTGAGAATGCCGCCAACGCCAATAATCGGCAGTCTATCACCGACGTGGCTATGCAGCGCCGCGACCACTGCGGTGGCGCTTGGCAGCAGCGGCGCTCCGCTCAACCCGCCCGCTTGATCGGCATGCAGCATGCCCTCCACGGGTTTTCGGTCGAGCGTGGTGTTGGTGGCGATAACGCCGTCAAAATTATGCCGCAGCAGCGAGTCGGCGATCGAGGCGATTTCATCGGCGTCTAGGTCGGGGGCAATTTTCAGCGCCAGTGGTACATAACGGCCGTGCTGTTCGGCCAGCGAAGCTTGCTCCTGCTTGAGCGTAGCGAGCAGTTCGTCGAGCAATTCGCCGTATTGTAAACTGCGCAGCCCGGGGGTGTTGGGCGACGAAATGTTGACCGTGATATAGGCCGCGTGGGCGTAGACCTTTTGCATGCAGTGCAAGTAGTCTAATTTACCGTCTTCGACCGGCGTGTCGCGATTTTTACCGATGTTAACGCCGACCAATGCCGGTGATTTTTTCGCCTTTAGATTGGCGACCAGATGATCGACACCCTGATTGTTAAAGCCCATGCGGTTGATGATTGCTTGCTTTTCGACGATCCGAAATAGTCGTGGCGCGGGGTTTCCGGCTTGCCCGCGGGGTGTCACCGTGCCGACCTCCACATGCCCAAAACCCATGGCATAAAAGGCGTCGATCGCCTCGCCATTTTTGTCTAAACCGGCGGCGAGCCCGACCGGATTGTCAAACTCGAGGCCCATTACCGATACCGGCGCGCGATTACGTGGTTGCCGATAAAGGCGTTCTAAGGGCGTGTTGGCGGTGCGACTGAGGCCGCTAAGGGTGAGGTCATGGGCTCTTTCGGGGTCTATTTGCAGTAACAGCTTTTGGGCAATGTCAAACAACATAAATGCGTGTCTCTGGTTTCATGGCTCTGGTTTGGTGGCTCTGGTGTTAACTCTCTTGGCTCATAGCTATAGTCTCATAGCTCTAGTCTCATAGCTCTAGTCTGACTGCTCTAGTCTGACTGCTCTGGTTTGACTGCTCTGGTTTGAAACAGCGCGGCTCACTGGTCGAGTCATGTGCGCGGGTTACCCGCGGTGCCGATGCGTGGAGCGGATGATAACATTTCGCCGCGTTGAGGTATCTAGCGCGCCAAAACTCCGCGTTTTGTGCTCCGCGCAGCCGATTGGTGCGTAAAGAGCTTTGCACGTAAAATTGAAACTAGCGTGGTTCGCCACGATGGACAAGGATAGAGAGCTATGGCGATAACGCTGGCCAAACTAGAGAAGTACTTTGTGGTAGAAAAATTGATTTTTCACTCGATTGATCTGAGCCTCTATCAGGTGTCGGCGATCATCGAGGGCCAAGAGCAGTACGTCAGCGACAGCGATGGGAAGTTGTTGCGGTCTTTTAATCTGGTGGAATTGCAAAAGCAGTTGCGCGCCGTCGACGCACAAGAGCGGGTTCTAAGACACACCAGCGCCTATGACGAAATGATCGGCGGCCCGGAAAAAACCTCGGGCAACATGCTCGAAGTGCCTCTAGCAGACAACCAGTTGTATTGACGGGCGCTGCGCTGGCCATTT
>CAJIZO010000120.1 GCA_905181995.1 Flavobacteriaceae bacterium TMED48 | reverse complement strand
AGTAAACATCGCAGTTTTGGTGCCGTGCTCAGCAGCCGACAATTTAATGCGCATATCGGTCTCATCAGACGGCTTCTTGGTCGACATGATGACCGCTCCAGCAGCAGCAGAGCGTCCATACAAGGCGCCTTGCGGGCCTTTTAGAACTTCAATCTGCGCCAGATCCGGCATTTCCCGATTGAACCCGTAAGGGTTGGGGTACAAGATACCATCGACGATGAAGGCAAAATTGGTCTCCGCATCTCTGGCACCGTTTAAGCCCCTGATACTCAGCGAGGTATCGCCGATCTCTACCGTATTCACCATGGTCACGCCAGGGGTCATAAAGATGAAGTCCTCAGCGCGCTCGACACCCATATTGTTGATCTGATTTTCGGTGAACGCAGTAATCGTCGCAGGCACATCTTGCAGAGATTCAGAACGAGCCCTCGCGGTCACGATAACCTCTTCGAGCTGTTGCCCGACCGCCGGCCCCGATGCCAACAGAGAGGCTGTAGCTGGTGCCATCATTAACCCAGCCAAAAAAAGTGATTTAAATTTTGATTCGACCATACATCTCTCCGATTTTTTTATTTAGTTATAAGCAAAGGTGTAGCAGCAGAAAACTATGCATTCTGCCCACATTAAACACCGTAAAAGAAGAAACTCTGAACCTGCCCGCGGCTCTCTACGCTTACTACCGAAGCGTTTTGGAACCAGCAACAACCACGCATTATCTCCGCAGCACGTCGCTTGTGTCGTTTTCCTTCCTCTACTGTAAGATGCTTGTGGTCATACGCATTCTTACACAATAAGTTAATACGAAATAATTAGCTATGACAAGCAATTTTTTATTAGTACAGCCCATTTAAACAAATTCAGCGCGTCTGACGGTGTTCCCCGAAAATCTCACCCCCTCCACAGAAACGCTCAAAACCCTCATACATCCCGCCCCGAACGCAGCGTGATAAACAGCATCGAGAGTTTCAATCCTACCAATACTCCCGCCCAAACCAGCGATCAAAGCATCCCTTTAGTCCTGATTAAGCGCAGCCGCCGCAAACTTGCGCGTTTAGCCGATCACACACTGCCCTCAAGATCGCTTCCGGTAGCCACTCAAACCGAGATTCTCCCTCAAAGTGGTACCCGCATATTCTTTTTGGTAGACGCCCCGGCGCTGTAATTCTGGCACCACGTAGCGTGAAAATTCTTCGTAGCCGCCCGGTGTATGAGCAGCAAACAGCACAAAGCCGTCAGCCGCGCCCTCGACAAACCATTTCTCCATGGTATCGGCAATCTGAGTCGGACTGCCAACCAAATGGGGGGCTTCGCGAACCGTTCCGCGACCGCTAAACTCGACAAAATCTGCCAGCGTGGGGTTGGTTTTACCGCTCAGCCTAACCACTTTATCCAAGATTCCCCTGAGGCCATTAATACCCGCCAACTCTTCGTCCGAAAAGGGTTCGTCGATCTTTTTGGTGGCAAAGTCAAAATTCAATACTTCGGATAACAACGTCAATCCATCGATCGGTTTGGCGAGACTGTCAATGTAGGCGAATTTGTCCTCGGCGATGCTTTGGGTCTCACCCACGGTGACGTAAAACGCCGGCGCAATGGCGATGGTATCGGGGTCGCGACCCTGCATTTGCGCTTCATCGCGCATCTCGGAACGCACCTTTTTGGCCTGCTCGAAGTCGTTTTGTATGGTAAAGATCACCTCGCCCCACTCGCAGGCAAATTTTCTCCCTCGCCCACTTTGACCTGCCTGGACGATCACCGGATGCCCTTGAGGGGATGGCGGCACGGTAAAAGAACCCTTGGTTTGAAACCATTCACCGTTGTGCTCAATCGGATGCACTTTGTCGGGGTCGGCAAAGATACCGTTGTGTTTGTCAAATTTTATGGCATCTGGCTCCCAGGAATTCCACATGTTGATAACGCTCTGCATCATCTCGTCGGCCCGATCGTAACGGCGATCGTGCTGAATGGTGCTCTTGGCCCCCATGTTAAAGGCCTCTGAATCATTCAGTGACGTCACCACATTCCATCCAGCGCGCCCACCCGTCATGTGGTCGAGGGTCATCATGGTACGAGCAATGTGAAATGGCTCGTAGTAAGTGGTCGACAGCGTCGCGGCCAAACCCAGATGCGTGGTGCTCATTGCCATGGTCGCCAAGATCGGTATCGGATCCATTTTGACCACTCGGATGCCATTTTTAACCGCTTCTTTGTGGTCTGCCCCATAGATATCTGGCAGCGCTAAGCGATCGTCAAAAAAACCAAAATGGAACTTCCCGTCCTCTAGCGCTCGCGCTATACGGCGGTAGTAATCGGGGGTCAGAAAGTCTCCGGCTGACTCCATATGCCGCCAGGACGCTGGGTAGTTCGAGCAATTTTGCGCTTGCATAAACCCAACCATTATAATTTTTCTATCGTTTGGCATTATTTTTTTCCCCTTAAATGCTCGCATTTAGGCATCAATTAACATCGCTATCGATTCATAGCTGTATCACTTGATGATTATATTAATCATTAGTCCAGACCAATTCTACGATCATGAATGCCGAGCGTCAACCGAAGAAAGTCCCGAGATACGCCAAAGCTGCCAAACAACACCCGCATTAGCGTGGCAATGCCGCAGTCATTTTGCCGACCGCAGTGACGGCTGTGGGGACCGGTTACGCGGACGCTAGGCGCTGCGGACAACACCTGAGCTTGCCTGTATTGCCGGCATGGTTTTAGCTCAAAACAATCGATTCATTAATGCACTAAGCGGCGCGAAATCGGTGTTTAATCGATTCAATGTTACTGCGCTAATGACCGCCCAAGAAATTTTTCACCACCACAGGCAACGCTAGGATAACAACACGATCACAGAGAACGTAATAAGCACCCCGCCTGCGATTTCCAGCAACGGGACTTTTTCTTTAAACACATAGATACTGAATAGCAGACTGAGCACAATTTCAATCTGGCCGAGCATGCGCACCGACGCAACCGACATCATACTAAAGGCCACAAACCACATAAATGTGGTGCCGGCCGCGATAGCTCCAGCCAGCGACGATTGGCGCCAGCTTTGCATGCACGCCAACAGTTCTGCCGGGCGCCATAGCATCAGGCATCCGCCCATCAACAGAGCCTGGATTACGGTTGCCAGACAGGACGTCAATATCGCCCGCTCCAACAGATCGTATTCACCAAGACAGTCCATGGCGAGACGAAAAAATACCGAGCAGGAGCCGAGACAGAGCCCGGCCAACAGACCGAGCGCTAGCGATTTCTTATGCGCTAAAAAACCCGCCAGACCCGTATTACTGCGCGCGTTAGCAATCAACAAAATCGCCACACAGCCCACCGAAATGGCCACCGCTAATCGAGCGTCAGGAATCAATGACAGCAGTAGCATCTCAAACAGGGCAGCTTGCAGAGCGTCGGTTTTAGATAGCGCAATGGCGGTGGCAAAATTACCGCTTTGAAACGCGTAACCGAGCACAATGGTAAATATAATTTGTACCATGCTGGCCAGAAAAAGCCACGCGAAAAATCCCGTCGCTGGATCAAAGGCGAGTACTTTAGACCCGCCAACAACCACTAGCAGAATGATCACCGAAAACGGCAAGCCAAAAATAAAGCGCACAAAGGCGCTACCGTAGATACCTAATTGGCGCCGCGATTGTCGTTGAATAACCGAGCGTATGGTCTGACCGAGTGCCGCGGCCAAGGTCGCGGCAATCCAAAAATACGGCTCGCCTAAAATATTTGTAAACCCTTCGAATAGCCGATCAGGTGCGGGTTAAATCGACGTTGCTAATGCGCTCGTCGTCGACCTTTTTGTTCACCAATTCATCGCCATTGCAGCCCTTTGCGCAGCACCGGCCCGGTTGGCGATCGACCTTCATGCCCTTGCCAAGCTCCAGCGCGCCGCGATCAAACAGCGCCTGCACCAACTCGGAACGCGCCTCGACGTTGTAATTGCGGAGTATCTCCAACTTCATCGCCTCGGGGGAACCGCCCCCGTGCAGGCTAATAACCGAATACCAACCGCCGGTTTCAGAGGCGGTTAAATCCTCGATAAAGCGAGCCACATTAGCCCGATGCTGGTATGGCACGTCTGGATGACCGCGCAACACATCGCTCAGCATCGCCGCGGTCGATGGATTGTGATCCTCGTCCGGCGACGGCAATGCCACCACCAAACCACCCGAGAGGTCGTGCGCCAATCGGTGCATGTCATAAATTTGATTGGCGAGCAACAGCTTGCCGATATTGGAATACACTCGGTCGGGTCTGAAATTACCCGCCGCGTCGTGAACCCCCATGGTCGAGGCTGCGATACCACAGGCATAGAACCCCTCGGTAATTTTGATCAGCTCGACCATTTTCTCGCGCATGTGCGGGGTTTTTTCATAATCCAAGCCATTGGCGTCGGCGATCATTGCCCCAGCGCCAATCAACAGATCGCCGAAACCGGCGCGCGCGCCAATACAACTGTGCCGGTGATGAGTGGCATAGTTGGTCGTCATAACATGCGCTTCGTCGGTTTCACCGTCGATAAACACGCGCTCCATGGGCACAAACACATTATCAAAATACGCCACCGCGACCGACTGGGCGAATTTGGCGCTAAACTTAGCCGCTGGATTGCCGGGGCGTCCAGCGGGACGCGAGACAATGGTAATGCCCGGCGCATCAATCGGCACCGCACAGGCAACGGCGAAATCTTTGTCCTCCGGTTGCATCCGTCGGCACGGCATCACCAAGAATTCGTGCATGTAGGGACCGCCGGTAATGATCGCTTTAACCCCTGAAATGACGATCCCGTCGGCGCGGCGCTCGGTCACGTGCACGTAGCTATCGGGCTGCACTTGCTGCGAGGGGCGCTTGGAACGGTCGCCCTTGCCGTCGGTCATGGCCACGCCGATCGACAGGTCGTTGCTCTGGGCGTACTCAATGTAATTCAGCAGGCGTGCGTGATTTTCACCACCGTGGGTTTCATTGATCAGCCAAGTGGCCTCAAACAATGCGTTAAACGCATCGTGGGTCAAGTAGCGTTGCGCGCAACCGGCAAATTGGCAGGTCAATCTCACGGCTTCCAATTTATCCAAAAGATCTTGGTGACTGCGGTTGATGGCCAAAAATCTGTTGGTCGGACGACCGTCTAGGCCCGCCGTTGTCATGATCGATTTATAGTCATCCACGTGTGCAAAGTCATAGGTGATTCCGGTGGCGTTAATGCCCGGTTCAAAGCGCGGTTCATCGGCCACTGAATCGACCA
>CAJIZO010000119.1 GCA_905181995.1 Flavobacteriaceae bacterium TMED48 | reverse complement strand
ACGTTCGCGTGTCTGCTGTAGCGGTGACCCACGGCACCATCTCGGTGAGCATTTCGGCGACCAATGAGGTCAGTCAACCGGGAGCACTCGCAGGCGGCAATACCGCCGGCGTTCAAAATGCGGAAATTACGTGGTCGGCGGGTACCAACAAAATGGTGATGTTCCAACCCGGCGTCGACCTGCGCGAAATCGTTAACGCCATCAACCAAGTGGGCGCTTCTCCGTCGTCGGTGATTGCGATTTTAGAGGCGATGAAAACCTCCGGTAGTCTGCGCGCTGAACTGGTGATTATCTAACATGGACAATTTCAAACTCTCTTCACAAAGCTATCACGATTTCGCCGGGCTCACAGAGCTCAAGGCGCGGGTTAAAAACGACGACGACGGGTCCGCGCGCGAGGTTGGTCAGAAGTTTGAGGCGATGTTTATTCAGATGATGTTGAAGTCAGTTCGCGAAGCAAACGAGCCATTGAAGAGTGATTTGATGGGTTCTCAGGCGCAGGATACCTTTGAAGAAATGTACCATCAGGAACTGGCTCAGGAGATGTCGCAGCGCGGCGTATTTGGTCTCGCCGAGTGGTTGACCGATACCATTCAACAGCAGAGCGGTAACATAAAGGCGATCGATAGCTACCAGCAGGCATCGTCCATGCCGTTAAATCCGCCTGTCGAACAGCGTGCTATGCCCATCGAACAGCCCAAGCGGAGTTTTATGACCAACGCTCAGGATATTAAGTGATGCAGGCAATAACTTTTTTATGTGCCGCTCGCATGACAACCCTTAGGTCAGCGCTATGAGTGATATGTTTTCCATTGGCGCCAATGCGATACAGCAGTATCGTCATTCGCTGACGACCGTCAGTAATAACATCGCCAATTTGAATACCGAAGGGTATTCCAGACAAGTTTCCAACGTGTCTGAGTCTGCGCCGGTCGAGAAGGGCAACATATTTCTTGGCACAGGCGCTCGACTCGAAGGCGTGGTGCGCTCCTACGATCAGTTTACCGAGGGTAGCTTACGCAATAGCAACAGCGACCTAGAGACCCAGCAACCGCAGGTCGAATAC
>CAJIZO010000118.1 GCA_905181995.1 Flavobacteriaceae bacterium TMED48 | reverse complement strand
CGCCGGAGTGGCGTAGGTGCTGCCATCCAGCAACTGGGTGCCATTCCATTGGGTGTTGTCTGAAATGCGGCCAATGTCCGCGACCAATTGCGTGACTTCCGCGCGCAGCGCCGTGCGGTCGCTGTCGGTATTTGAATCACTGACCGCTTGCACGGCCAATTCGCGCATTCGCTGCAGCATGTCGGTGACCGCTTGGGTGGCGCCCTCGGCGACCTGTATCATTGAGATGGCATCGTTGGCGTTGCGCACTGCTTGGTTGAGCCCGCGCACCTGAGAGGTCATTTTTGAGCTGATCGCCAAACCTGCGGCATCGTCGAGAGCACTATTAATCCGCAAGCCGCTCGACAGCCGCTGCATCGACCGAGCCATAGTAGACTCGGTCTTTTGCAGAGCGTTGGCCGCTACTAGCGAACTGATGTTGGTGTTTATTCTCACGCCGCTCTATTTAACCTTTAAATAATAAGTGAAATTCACTATTGATTTAAAATTAATAAATTCTATAGGGTATATCGGCACATAAATTCATAACTTTAGGCGCCAGCTAAATGCTGATAACTGCCAGTGATGTAGACATTCGCGGTTAAATTTCTGTGAGTCGTTAGCTAGTGCCTTAAAGCCGCCATGGCAACCGCCTTTGGATTGTCTGAGTGACGCTTGTGCGGGCTTTTCAGTTTGGTGCGATGCGATAGCTCAGCGCTTCTTGGTAGTGGTTTGAGCGAGGTGTTTGATCGCCGGCTAGGTCGGCGATACTTCGCGCCACGCGCAACACGCGGTAATAACCGCGAGTCGACAAATGATAATGATCGATGGCGCGGTGCATCAGTTGGGTTTGCGAGCTGTCGAGGGGACAGTATTGCCGCAAGCTGCCCTCGTCTAGGCGACTGTTGAGACAGTTTTGTCGCTCTAACTGTCGTTGTCGCGCGGCGTTGATTTGGCGACGCATGGTGGCGCTATCTGCTTGACGCGGTGCGGTTTGCGGGTGGGTGAGTTGTTGTTTGTCGATGGCTAACACGTTGACCTGCAGGTCGATTCGATCCAATAAGGGCCCCGAGATCTTGTCTCGATAGCGTTTTATTTGGTCGGGGCTGCAATGGCATTGTCGGCTGCCCAAATAGCCACAAGGGCAGGGATTCATAGCGGCCAACAACTGGAACTGGGCTGGGTAACAGATTTGTGCGGCCACTCTGGACAGCCTGATCTCGCCAGATTCGAGCGGTTCGCGGAGTAATTCCAGTACGCTGCGGGAAAATTCGGGTAGTTCGTCCAAAAACAGTACGCCAAAATGCGCCAGTGAAATCTCTCCGGGTCGAGGATGACTGCCGCCACCGACCAAGGCGGCGGCAGACGCGCTGTGATGGGGTGCCCGAAATGGACGTGCATTGGGTGCGCGCGGCAACGCCTTGCCTGCGACAGAATAAATCGCGGCAACCTGCAGGGCTTCATCATTAGATAGTTGCGGTAGTATTGCAGGTAAGCGACTTGCGAGCATAGTTTTACCGGTTCCTGGCGGCCCAAAAAAAAGTAGATGATGGCCGCCGCAAGCAGCGATTTCCAGTGCCCGCTTGGCCTGTTGCTGGCCAATCACCGCGTCGAGGGAATTGTCTTCGAGCGTTGTGGGATCTGGGCATCGCTGCCATGGGGCTACTTTTTCTCGGTCGTACAGGTGAGCGGAAATGTTCAGCAGGTGCGCCGCTGGTAAAACGCACAGACCGTCGACCAGCGCGGCGCCCTCGGCGTTGCCCTCGGCGACCCAGAGACATTTGCCCCGGGCTCCGCAGGCAATGGCTGCCGGCAGTATGGCGCCGACCGCGCGTAGATTTCCAGACAAACTCAACTCGCCGATAAATTCGTATTCGGGTAGAGTCGAGGCTGGGATTTGGTCGGACGCGGCGAGAATGCCGATGGCGATCGCCAAGTCGTAGCGCCCACCCTCTTTGGGCAATTCAGCCGGCGCTAGGTTGACGGTGATACGTCGTGTTGGGAACTCAAAGTGCGAATTGATCAGCGCGCTGCGAACGCGCTCCTTGCTCTCTTTAACCGCGGTTTCTGGGAGTCCAACGATGGTAAAGGCTGGCAGGCCACTCGACAGGTGCACTTGTACGGACACCAGTGGTGCATCGATGCCCTGATTGGCGCGGGTATAGATTTCTGCCAGTTCGATAGCGTCCCCTCCACTCGGTGGGCGGCGGCGCAACGCTGATCGGTGCGGTTAGGCGTCGTCGAGTTTTGCCGCGATGGTGGCTAACTGATGTTCTAATTGATCGATCTTTTCCCGAGAGCGCATTAACACTGCATTTTGTGCGTCGAATTCTTCTCGGGTTACCAGATCCAAACGACTAAATGCCATCATCATGGCGCTGTGTATCTGCTGTCGGACCTCGCTGGCAAGGGTATTTTCTGCGGGTGAAAAAAGACTGTCGAATTGCCCGATGAATTGCTGAAATAGCTGTTTGTCGATCACTGTCGAAATACTCCGTCTGGTGGTAAGCGTTGCCTCTTTATACTAGCAAAATTTCGTCCGTAAAAATGAAAAACTTCACCAGTTTGCTGAGGGTGTTTCGTCGCACCATATTGGTGCGGTTACGCGTCGCGATCGGCGATTTTTTGAACCGTGCCGGTGCGCTTTAGCGTTTGATGATCTTTTATCGCCTCTGAAATCGCGGTTTTATTGGCTTGTGGATAGTTGGCACAGATAATGCAAACAAACTAATCATGGAGACTTATGGGTCTATTTTAAAAGTTTCTTTAATACGCACATACACTATTGGGAGAACACACATGAAGTTTTTGAAAACAACAATTTTTGCCGTATCCATGGCCACAAGTGCTTCGGCGATGGCGGTCGAAGTCTCGGGGAACATCGCGCTGGGTACCGAGTACTTTTTCCGCGGCATCGATCAGTCCGGTGGTGAGGCAGTGTCCGGTGGTTTTGATATAGGTTTTGACAGTGGTTTTTATGTCGGCACCTGGGCGTCGAGCATTGACTTCAGTGGTGGTCTGGAATTGGATTACTATGCGGGTTTCGGCGGTTCTATATCCGATTCGGTGAGTTACGACATCGGTTATTTGTTTTACGGCTACCCTCAAGGCCCGAGCTCAGAAGAATTTGAGGAGTTCTATGGCAGCATTTCATTTTCTGATGCCACGGTGGGTTTTGCTTATTCAGATGACTATTACGCGTCAACGGGTGAATCGACTTACATCTACTTAGATTACGGGTTCGATGTGAGTGAAGATTTCAGTCTCGGCTTTCACTTTGGAACTATGGAAGCTGATGACCCGGCCAACGAAGCGGATGATTATTCGATCTCATTGAGCACGGAAGCCGCCGGTTTAGGTTTTGATCTGTCATGGCTCGATTCATCTGAGTCTGGTGGACTTTTTGCGGATAACGAGTTCGTTCTGACGATTTCTAAGTCTCTTTGATATTTCATTGTTCTTATTCAGTAAAAAACACTATGGAGACGGGTGGTTGCGACCACCCGCTGGAGTTTAATTATGAAGTTACTTACTGCAATTATTAAACCTTTTAAGCTCGACGAAGTTCGCGAAGCGCTGGGTGAACTCGGTGTTGCCGGTGTTACGGTGACCGAGGTCAAAGGTTTTGGTCGGCAAAAAGGTCACACGGAGCTGTATCGCGGGGCCGAATACGTGGTCGATTTTTTACCCAAGGTCAAGCTCGAAATTGTCTTGGTGGACGAGATGGTGGACGGTGCTGTCGAGGCGATTTTGGCTGCCGCCAAGACTGGAAAAATTGGCGATGGCAAGATTTTCATAGCGCCCCTTGAAGATGCTGTCCGCATCCGCACTGGCGAGACCGGAAGCGAAGCGATATAAATATGTTGGCAGTCCAGCCGACGGACGTTGCCACTTTAACCGCTGCTGTAAATAACCTTTTTTTGTCGTCCTAGTCGACCCCAGTTTACCAAGTCCATTATTTGTATGCCTTGGAAGATGCGGAGTTGCACAAAAATATTTGGAGAAAATGCTATGGAAAATGATTTGGTACAAGTTAAGTATGCGCTCGACACCTTCTATTTTTTGATGTCGGGAGCCTTGGTCATGTGGATGGCGGCGGGCTTTACTATGCTCGAAGCCGGCCTGGTAAGATCCAAAAACACCACTGAAATACTCACAAAAAATGTTTCTCTGTACGCGATAGCCTGTTGCATGTACATGCTCATGGGCTACACCATTATGTACGGCGGTACATCGAGTCTATACCTGCCCGATTTATGGTTCGGCAATTCGATAGCCAACGCATCGGTCGACGAAGTGCTAGCCAGCGGTGGTGATATTTATTATTCCGGCGCATCGGACTTTTTCTTTCAGGTGGTGTTTGTGGCTACTGCTATGTCGATCGTGTCCGGCGCGGTTGCCGAACGCATGAAGCTTTGGGCTTTTTTGTCCTTTGCCGTGGTGATGACTGGATTTATTTATCCGATGCAGGGCGTTTGGTCCTGGGGCGGCGGGTTTTTGGGTGAGACGGTTGGCTTTTCAGATTTCGCAGGTTCAGGCATCGTCCATTTGTGCGGTGCTTCAGCAGCGCTCGCCGGGGTGTTGATTCTTGGTCCGCGACTGGGTAAGTATTCGGCCGACGGCTCGGTCAACGCTATTCCAGGGGCCAATATGCCACTGGCAGCGCTCGGCATGTTTG
>CAJIZO010000117.1 GCA_905181995.1 Flavobacteriaceae bacterium TMED48 | reverse complement strand
TGAGGTGTACGCCAGTGGTCGGGCGTTTGAATACCATTTGCAACACCCTGATTTGAACACTTATTTAGACGCTGCGGGCGAGATAACAGACGCCTTTAGCGTCGAACTGTATGGCACCGTGTCGCCCTCGGCGCTAGCGGCATTGAATGCTGCTGGGGTGTCCTTTGAGCATTTTAAAACTCGTGCTGGTTACATTCGCGATCTAACCCCATAACCCGGCGAGGTAAGTGCTTGGCCGAATGAAGTATAGCGGTGACGGTGTGATCAAACGGCGCCATAGGGCAGGGTGCCTTGCAAGCGGCGAGTAAAGATTCAATAAACCCAGATATCAAGGAGATGGCGTTGAATAAAGTAATGGTGATCGGTAGTTTTCTGATACTTTTGGCCGGTTGCGCTAAACCGCCGGAAAATCCAAACATACTTGATGATCAAACCACTGCAGCGGGCGATCAGGGGTCATCCTACGGCGGCGATTGCGCCGGTATGACGGGTACCGCCCCGGTGATTGATGCCGAGAATCGCGACCAATGGGGTGCCGCTGGCTTAGACTTAGAGGCGATGGACACGCGCTTTGATGCTGGCGATGACTTTTTTTGTTTCGTCAATGGTGCTTGGTACGTCAATTTTTCAATGCCCGAGGACAAAACGCGGTACGGCTCTTTTACCCTGCTGGCAGACAAATCCGAAGCGCGGGTCAAAAAGATTATTGAGGAGTTGGCGATCCGTGCGCCGGATCCCGACACCTTAGAGGGCAAGGTGGCGGCGTTTTACAGCGCCTATCTGGATAGCGATGGTATCGACAAGCGAGGTTTGGCGCCGGCGCAGAGCTATCTTCAGCAGATTCAACAGATTAAAAATCGTACCGATCTGGCGGAGGCGTTCGGAACCCTGGGTTTTGCCAGCCCGCTGGGTGGCTGGGTGGATATCGATTCTAAGGATACCGAGAACTACATATTTTATATCACCCAAAGCGGGTTGGGACTGCCAGATCGAGACATTTATCTCTCCGACGACGGCGAAAATAAGGCGACTCGAGCGGGTTACCTGAAATATTTGACCGTTCTCCTCGCCGCGGCTGACTATGCAGAACCTGCTGTTGTCGCCGCCCGAGTATTGGCTTTAGAGACCGACATTGCCAGAGCGCACTGGGATCGAGCGGTGGGGCGAAATCGCAATTTGACCTACAACAAAATCACGCTGGACAAGTTGCTCGAACTCGGCGAAGGGTTCCCTATCGAGCCGATGTTGCAAAAATTGCAGTTGGCTGAACAGGCAGAATTTGTAGTGCGCGAGTTGAATCCAAACAGCGCAAAAATTGCCGAGTTGGGACTTGATGAGGATCAAGTTGAAAAAATATCGGGCGGCGGCGTAAGCGGCATATTGTCGCTGATGGTATCGGCAGATCTGGCCGATTGGCAGGCCTATTTGACCGCGCATTTTTTGTCTGATCACGCCGCGGTATTACCCAAGGCGATCGATCATGCGTCATTTGAATTTTACGCCAAGCAACTGAGGGGGCAGGAACAGCAGCGCCCGCGATGGAAGCGCGCGGTGTCGGCGGTGGAATCGTCGCTGGGTGAAGCGGTTGGCAGTATTTATGCGGCGCGCTATTTCCCACCAGAAAATAAACGCGCGATGGATGCTCTAGTGAAAAATCTGCGTCTCGCGATGGCCGATAATTTGGATGAACTGGCGTGGATGAGTGACGCAACCAAGGTCGCCGCTCGTGATAAGTTGAAAAAATTTACGCCAAAGATTGGTTACGCCGAAAAATTTGCCACCTACGAGAGTCTGACCGTGGGTAGCCATGCGTTTGAAAATACCATGGCTGCCAATCGCTGGGCCTATGACGACATGATCGGCCAACTCGGCCAACCGATCGACCGAACTGAGTGGTTTATGTTACCGCAAACGGTCAATGCCTATTACAGCCCTAACCGCAACGAGATCGTGTTTCCGGCGGCGATCTTACAGCCGCCATTTTTTAATATCGCCGCGGATCCAGCGATAAATTATGGCGCGATTGGTGCGGTTATTGGCCACGAACTGGGCCATGGCTTTGACGATCAAGGCTCTAAATCTGACGGCGACGGTGTACTGCGCAATTGGTGGAGTGACGCGGATCGGCAGGCATTCGAAGACAAAACCGATGCGTTGGTTGGGCAGTACGACGCATTCTGCCCGCTCGATGGGGGCGATACCTGCATCAATGGTCGTCTCGGCTTGGGCGAAAATAGCGGTGATTTGGGTGGTTTGTCGATGGCACTCAAAGCCTACAAAATGAGTTTAGACGGCAATGGCGATGGTCGCATCAGTGCGGATGAGCAGGCACCGGTGATCGGTGGTTATACCGGCGAGCAGCGGTTTTTTATGGCGTGGGCTCAGGCTTGGCGGTCAAAATATCGTGAACAGGCGCTTCGTCAGCAATTGATTCGCGGCCCCCATAGCCCTCCCTATTATCGCGTCAATGGCGTGGTTAGAAATTTTGACGAGTGGTACGAGGCGTTTGATGTCGACGCCGAAAGTGCCCTTTATTTGCCGCCCAGCGAACGTATTCGCATCTGGTGATCGATACCTCAATCGCCCGGCAGTCGACAGGTATGCTGGGCGACATACTTGGCGCTCGGCGCCTCGATATTGCGCTCGCGGATTGAGTTTGAGCAATGTGCCAAAGTCAGACCCAGTTCACACTTTAAAAGCTTGGTAAAAAAAATACTGTGCCATGCTACAGCCATCATGTTGTGTTAATGAATCGGTGCAATGCGCGTCTGTGGACGCACCAGCACCAGTTCGGAGTCGCTGGGTCATGGATCGATGACGGTCGCGATCTCGACGCGCAGAATACCGTTGATAGCGCCGTCGATAGTGCCGTCGATAGTACCGTTGACAGCGCCGTCGATAGTACCGTTGATAGCG
>CAJIZO010000116.1 GCA_905181995.1 Flavobacteriaceae bacterium TMED48 | reverse complement strand
GGCGCGTTCGCTGGTCATTAACCAAACCTTGATGGGCGCCTTTCCAGCGCGTGTGCGCTGGATGATGCACCGCTACCTGCTCAATCAAAGTTACGCCTACTTTCAGAATGAATTTAGCGGGCGGGTGGCGACCAAAGTCATGCAGACGTCGTTGGCGGTGCGCGAAGTGGTGATGAAACTGCTCGATGTGTTGCTGTTCATCCAAGTGTATTTGATCGCGACGCTGGTGTTGGTGGCGAGCGCCGACCCAAGGTTGTGCGCCCCGTTGGTTGTTTGGTTGTTGCTGTATATCCTTGTGCAGCGCACATTTATTCCACGGATGAAAAAAATTTCCTCTCGCCAAGCCGATGCTCGCTCGCTGATGACCGGCCGAGTCGTCGACAGTTACGCCAATATTTTGACCCTCAAACTGTTTTCTAATGACGGCCGCGAATCGGCCTATGTAAAGCAGGGTATGGGGGATTTCTTAGCCACCGTGCACCCCCAGATGCGCCTTGCGAGCCTGCTCAATATCTCGCTTTGGACGCTCAATGTAGGATTGATTTTTTCGACCTCAGCGCTCGGTATCTGGTTGTGGTTGCAGGATGCTGTTACGCCCGGATCGATCGCCGTAGTGATCAGCCTCGCGATTCGATTAACCGGCATGTCGCACTGGATTATGTGGGAGATCAGCAACTTATTTGAGAATCTCGGGGTGGTACAAGACGGCATAAATTCACTCTCGGTAGAGCAGGCGGTCGGCGATGTCGAGGGCGCTCCGCCGCTGCAGGTGAGTCGCGGTGCGATCGACTATCGGCAGGTCAGCTTCGCTTACCATGGCGGGCTGACCGACGGTCGTGCGCCGGTATTTGCCGATCTCAACCTGCAGATCGCTGCGGGTGAAAAAGTCGGTATTGTCGGACGCAGCGGCGCCGGAAAGTCTACCTTGGTCAGTTTACTGATGCGCTTTTACGATATTCAACAGGGCGCTATCTCCATCGATGGCAGCAACATCGCCAACGTCCAGCAGGAGAGTTTGCGCAGCAGCATTGCGGTGGTGACCCAGGACACCTCGCTGTTGCATCGATCGGTGCGCGAAAATATCCTCTTCGGTCGACCCGACGCCAGCGAAGAGGCGATGTTGGCTGCGGCGCGGCGGGCCGAGGCCCATGAATTTATACTTCAGTTGCGCGATGTTGCCGGGCGCACCGGTTACGATGCCCACGTTGGCGAGCGCGGGGTGACGCTTTCGGGTGGCCAACGCCAGCGCATAGCGATTGCCCGCGTATTGCTCAAGGATGCGCCTATACTGGTGCTCGACGAGGCGACGTCGGCGTTGGATTCAGAGGTCGAGGCGTCTATACAGCAAAGCTTTAATCGTTTAATGACCGGTAAAACGGTGATTGCCATCGCCCACCGGCTGTCGACCATCGCCGCCATGGATCGGTTGGTCGTGTTTGATCAGGGCGCCATTGTCGAACAGGGTAATCATGCCGAACTGCTGGCGCAGGGTGGGGTCTACGCACAGTTGTGGCAACATCAATCGGGCGGGTTTTTGGGTTTTGAATAGGGAGTTATTGGCGCTTTGATTACGCTTACAGCCATCGATCTTCGACGCGGTGCCAAGGTGTTGCTGGAGGGTGCGCAGTTGGCGGTGCATCCGGGGCAGCACATCGGTGTGATTGGCGCTAACGGGAGTGGCAAATCAAGCTTGTTTAAGTTGTTGTTGGGGGAATTGACAGCGGATGGCGGCGATTTATCTATTCCTGCGGATTGGCGGATTGCGCACATGGCCCAAGAGGTGCGGGCGGTGTCGCGCAGTGCCTTAGAATTTGTCCTCGATGGCGACGCGGCGCTGCGCGATACCGAACGCGCTATTGCCGCTGCCGAGGCCGCTAATGACAACCATCAGTTGGCGCGCTGGGTTGAAACCATGGACAGTATTGGCGGTTATGCGGCCGAACATCGCGCCGAGCAGCTATTGCATGGACTGGGGTTTCAGCAGGCGGAAATGGCGCTGCCGGTGACAAGTTTTTCCGGCGGTTGGCGCATCCGTTTAAACTTGGCCCAAGCCTTGATGAGCCCGTCGGAACTGCTATTACTCGACGAGCCAACCAACCATCTCGATCTGGACGCCACGCTGTGGCTCGAACAGTGGTTGCGCGGTTATCAGGGTGCGCTATTGATAATCTCTCACGACCGCGATTTTTTAGACAACGTGGTCAAGCGTATCGTGCATATCGAACAGCGCGCGTGCCACCTCTATAGCGGTGGCTATTCGAGTTTTGAGCGACTTCGCGCCGAGCGCTTGGCGCTGCAGCGCGCGAGTTACGCCAAGCAGCAGCAGCGGCGTCGCGATGTCGAGGCATTTGTCGAGCGGTTTCG
Organism: Flavobacteriaceae bacterium TMED48; assembly: GCA_905181995.1. Taxonomy (GTDB): domain Bacteria; phylum Pseudomonadota; class Gammaproteobacteria; order Pseudomonadales; family Porticoccaceae; genus TMED48. Next base: position 1,430 of record CAJIZO010000116.1, on the reverse strand, counting down.
CTACAAGGCCAGTAAGGCGCGTCAGGCGCAGAGTCGTTTGAAGGAACTGCAGCGGATGCAAGACAGCGCCCCGGCGCATGTCGATTCGCCGTTTTATTTTAACTTCCCCGAGCCTCAAAAGGTCACCAGTGCCTTGGTCAGCCTGTCAGAGGTGACTTTGGGCTACGCCGAAAAAACCGTCTTGCAGGGGGTGGATTTTGAACTTCAGGCGGGCATGCGGGTGGGTTTGTTGGGGCCGAATGGCGCGGGCAAGTCGACCCTGATCAAGGCTCTTACCGGCGCGCTTGAGCTCAGCGCCGGCTATCGCACCTGCGCCGAGGGCTTGCAGCTTGGCTATTTTTCTCAGCACCAGTTGCAGGCGCTGGATCTCGACGCCAGCCCGCTCCTGCACTTGCAGCGGCTGACCCCGCGGGCCACCGAACAGATGATCAGAGACTTCCTCGGCGGCTTTGATTTTCATGGCGACAGCGCATTGACCGCGGTGGCGAGTTTTTCTGGCGGTGAAAAGGCGCGGTTGGCGCTGGCGATTATCGTCTGGCTGAAGCCCAATCTGCTGCTATTGGACGAACCGACCAACCATCTCGATCTGGAGATGCGCCATGCCCTGACCATGGCGCTGCAGTCCTACTCGGGCGCGCTGGTGGTGATATCTCACGATCGACACTTGCTGCGCAATACCGTCGACGAACTCTACTTGGTCGCCGATGGTCGGCTGGCATCTTTTGATGGCGATCTTGCCGACTACGAGCGCTGGGCCAAGCAATACCGGCGAGACGTCAAGCCCGCCGGCGTCGAGATCGAGACGCCGGCAGTGGATCGGCGAGCCGCCCGCCAACAGGCCGCCGACAGACGCGCGCAGAGGGCGCCGCTGATGCGTCGTATCAAGGCGCTGGAGACCGAGTTGGAAAGCGCTGAACGCCAGTTGAGCCAGATTCAGACGCGTCTCGCAGAGCCCGGTATGTACAGCGATCAAGAGCGCGAGCAACTGCGCCTATTGGTGCGCGATGAGGGCCAGTTAAAGGGGCACCAGAGTCAACTGGAAGAGCAGTGGTTGGCTTTGCAGGAACAGCTTGAAGCGGCGCTCGAGGAGTAGATGTTGAGGCCTTTTGTGGTGCCCAGCAAGCGGCTAGCCGGTGCCTATCAAGCTTGCTACAATCAATCCATTAAGCCGTCTGAATGGGAGTGATATGCGATGTTTGAAAAATCTAAAAATGCCGTCGACAACAGCCGTGATGCAACAAAGATGTCTGCCGGTGGCAGTGGTCGCGGCGCGGTGATTGGCCCCAGCGTAAAAATAGTGGGTCAGATAAGTTGCGCTGAGGACCTGCTGATCGAGGGCTCGGTCGAGGGCAGCATCAACTCTGAATCCCACGAGGTGATGGTCGGCGTGTCGGGTACTCTAAACGCCGACGTGCGAGCTCATGTGGTAT
>CAJIZO010000115.1 GCA_905181995.1 Flavobacteriaceae bacterium TMED48 | reverse complement strand
GGTCGGGGTCGATGTAGAGGCTCGGGTGCGGGTGCCAAAGCTGTAATGCGTCAACTTGGCATTATCTTAACCGATCGCGGATCAAAATATGCCGTATCGGGTGCGCCCATAGACAACCGTAATGCGGCTAAAGAGCGCTTAAAGGCACTTAAGCGTGACAAGCGGTATGCCAAAGCGACGCACAATACATGGGCTGCGGTTTTGTCCGATGGCCAGGTGCTAAAAAACGATGACGGTGAGGCGGGCTCGGGCATGGTGATTGTGCGTATGTTGCACCGCGAGGGGTTGCACGATCACATGATCGTAGTCACCCGCTGGTTTGGTGGGACGCACTTGGGGGGTGACAGGTTCCGTCATGTGCAAAACTGCGTAAGGCAGTATCTAGATGAGCTGTAATCATTGGGGCCGGCGGAGCGCACGTTAAAAACAACGCACCGAAAAGGATTTTGATTGGTAGTTTTTGCAGATTTCGCTGATAAAGTACCTTTCGCACTCAGCCCGAGGTCGAAGGAAAGCGCTAGAAAAAAGGTAAACCATTGATTTAAATGGTAGCTACGGGTGGACTTGAACCACCGACCCCAGCATTATGAATGCTGTGCTCTAACCAGCTGAGCTACGTAGCCACGGACAACATTGATCGCTTGTTTTGCATCAAAATACCGGCGCGAAGTGTGGCGATCATCGCGCTGTTTGTCAAGTTTGACCTAGCGTTAAAGGCGCACCGTTACGCGCCTTGACCGGCTTTTATACGTTGAATCTAAAATGGATGATGTCGCCGTCCTTGACGATGTAGTCCTTGCCTTCTAACCGCCACTTGCCGGCGTCTTTGGCACCCTGCTCACCGTTACCGGCGATAAAATCGTCGTAGCCGACGGTCTCGGCGCGAATAAAGCCCTTTTCAAAATCGGTGTGGATCTTGCCCGCCGCGTTTGGTGCGGTATAGCCGATGGGAATGGTCCAGGCGCGCACTTCTTTGACGCCGGCGGTAAAATAGGTGTGCAACCCAAGCAGCGAGTAACCGGCGCGTATCACGCGGTTGAGTCCGGGTTCTTGCATGCCCATTTCCTCGAGAAATTCGGCTTTTTCGCTATCTTCAAGTTCGGCAATCTCTGCTTCGAGTTTGTTGCAGATCGGCACCACCAATGCTTCTTCGGCCTCGGCAATCGCCACTACAGTGTCTAAGTAGGGGTTGTTGGTGAAGCCTTCTTCGTCGACGTTGGCGATGTACATGGTCGGTTTAAGGGTCAATAAACTCAGCGGTTTCAAACGTTCTAATTGGTCGTCGTCGAGCCCCATCGCGCGCAGCGGTAGTGCCTCGTTAAGGTGCGGCAACAGCGTTTCTAATAGCGCCGCCAATGCTATCGACTCGGCATCTCGGCCTTTGGCGCCCTTGTTGGCTCGGTGGAGCGCCTTTTCAACGCTCTCGAGATCGGCCAGTGCAAGTTCGGTATTGATCACGTCAATATCGTCCTTGGGGCTGATCTGGCCTTCTACGTGGATCACGTTTTCATCGTCAAAACAGCGCACCACGTGGGCGATGGCGTCGGTCTCGCGAATATTGGCCAAAAATTGATTGCCCAGTCCCTCGCCCTTGGAGGCTCCGGCGACCAACCCTGCAATGTCGACAAACTCCATGCTGGTGGGCACCAATCGCTCGGGTTTGACAATCGCCGCAATGCGATCTTGGCGCGGGTCGGGTATCGGCACCACGCCGGTATTTGGCTCGATGGTGCAAAATGGAAAATTTTCAGCGCCGATACCGGCTTTGGTAAGGGCGTTAAAGAGAGTCGATTTGCCGACGTTGGGCAGGCCAACGATACCGCAGTTAAAGCCCATATCAGGGTCCTTTAGGGTGGTTTTTATTGCCGCGGTCAAGGCTCTCTTGATCGTCGGTTTGGGGTTCGCTGTGCAATCCGGTCATGGCTTTTTCCCAGTCCCCGGCGATTGCGTGCGGCAGCCATTGCAGCGCCCGATCGATGCTGTCTTGGATCTTATCGGACTCGTCTTTCGGTGCCTTTTTGAGAACAAAATCGGTGACCATTTTAGCGTCGCCTGGGTGACCTATGCCGATTCTAAGCCGCGCAAAATCTCGGTTATTGCCGAGTTTTTGAATGCTGTCGCGCAGTCCATTGTGGCCACCATGTCCGCCACCTCGCTTCAAGCGCGCGGTGCCCGGCGGTAAATCCAGTTCGTCGTGGGCAATCAAAATCTCGCTGGGCTCAATCTGATAATAGCTCGCTAGCGCAGCGACCGCCCGCCCACTGAGATTCATAAAGGTCGTGGGTATCAGCAGTCGCAGATCGCGACCCCCGAGGGTGACGCGACTCGTGGCGCCAAAAAACTTGCTCTCTAGCTTTAGCGTGCCGTGTAGAGAATCTGCGAGGGCGGTAACAAACTCAGCGCCAGCATTGTGCCGGGTGCCACTATAGGCTGGCCCGGGATTCCCCAGGCCAGCTATAAGTTTGATTGGCGAGTTCACTGTCGCAGCCTACGTAGCGGGCTGGTGTGCTAGCTTTCTTCGACTTCGCCGTCGCTGTCACCTTCGGCATCGCCGTCGTCGTCAGCTTCAGAACCACCGCTCTTGGCCTTGTTGACCGCGGCGACTGGCAGATCGTGGTCGCTACCATGGCTGAGCGCAACACTCTCTACACCTTTTGGCAACTTGATATCAGAAATGTGCAAGGTTGAACCCAGCGCCAGTTCCGATACGTCGACCTCGATGAACTCGGGCAAATCCTTTGGCAAGCACTGCACTTCCAGCTCACTCATCGTGTGAGAGATGATGCCGCCTTCCTTCTTGACGCCGACACAGTTATCTTCGTTGATAAAGTGCAGGGGCACACGAATCGTCAACGCTGTGGTTTTGTTAATGCGCAAAAAGTCCAAGTGCAAAATGGCTGTCTTGGCGGGGTGCCGCTGAACATCCTTGAGCACCACGTCCTGGCTTTTGCCGTCGACGTCGAGACTGATGATGTGTGAATAATAAGCCTCGTTTTCAAGCGCTTTGAGAACGTCTTTGTGGATCAGCGTAAGCGATTGAGGATCTTTTTTACCACCATAGACGATGGCAGGTATTTCTCCGGCCAGACGTCTCAGGCGGCGGCTCGCACCTTTCCCTGAAACCTCACGACCCTTCGCGTGTAATGTAAAATCAGTAGACATTGTTAGTCTCCTAAGTTGTGCCACTACAGACCGCGACCAGAGCTGCAGTGGATTTTTGACATGCCTCGGTGTGAGGCGGTTGGTATCGCGCCCGGTTAAAGGAACATGGCGCTGATAGATTCTTCGTTGCTAATGCGCCTTACCGTTTCCGCCAACAGTGGGCCGAGCGGCAACACGCGGATCACTGGACACTTTTGCGCCTCTGGGCTTAGCGGAATGCTATTGGTAACAACCAATTCATCGAGCTTCGATTTGTTCAGGTTATCTACCGCCTTACCACTCAGCACGGCATGGGTTGCGTAGGCAACCACCTTTGCGGCGCCGTTATTTTTTAGCGCCTCTGCGGCCTTGCCGAGGGTACCAGCGGTATCGACGATGTCGTCGACCAGCACGCAGGTCCGATCTTTGACTTCACCGATTAAATTCATCACTTCAGATTGGTTGGCCGACGGTCGACGTTTGTCGATGATGGCAAGGTCGCATCCGAGTTGCTTAGCCAGCGCTCGGGCTCGCACCACGCCGCCGATGTCGGGCGAAACAATCTGTAGGTTGGGATAATTGCGTCGCTCTATATCGCCTAGCAAGACCGGTGCGCCGTAGACGTTGTCGACCGTGCAGTTGAAAAATCCCTGTATTTGCTCGGCGTGTAAATCCACCGTCAATACCCGATCCACGCCGACGTTAGACAGCATGTCTGCAACCACTTTGGCGCTGATCGGTACGCGTACCGAGCGCACCCGCCGGTCCTGCCGAGCGTAGCCAAAATAGGGCACCACTGCGGTGATACGGCCGGCCGACGCTCGTCTGAGCGCGTCGATCATTAATACCAATTCCATCAGATTGCGATTGCTGGGTGAGCAAGTTGGCTGCACTACAAATACATCGTGGCCGCGCACGTTGTCGCGTATTTCGATGTTGATCTCGCCATCGGAAAACAGCGATACCGCCGCGTTACCCACGGCTACTCCGAGCGCACGTGCAATTTCATCGGCGAGAGCGGGGTTGGCGTTCCCCGAGAATACCATCAATCTGGACACGGCTAGTTTCCTGTTTTGCATAGTGACTAGTGCTGCTAACTAATGGTCATGGTGTATGGCTGGGGCGGGAGGAGTCGAACCTCCGAATGACGGGATCAAAACCCGTTGCCTTAACCACTTGGCGACGCCCCAATAAACTGTTGTTTCAACTGATGGAAGACAGGGGAGCGATTCACGCCCCGTGCAACAAACGCCGGCCATTCGGGTGGCACTTGCTGGAGAACCTTTTCCGCACAATCGCGGCTGTCAAAGCAGCAAAATACGCTGGCTCCGGTTCCGCTCATTTGTGGTGTAGCGTGGCGCTTTAGCCATTCCACTACATCTCTCACCTCGGTGTAGAGCTCTTCAACCAGCGCTTGGCAATCGTTTTTAAACGCCATGCACAAAGCTATTCGCTCTTCATCAAGGGCGCACATTTTGATCGGTGGCGAGTTCCTTGTCAATTCAGGATGTGAAAATATTTCAGCGGTTGAAATCTGCACGGGTGGTGTCACCACTAAATACCATTGGGTCGGCAGTGTAATCGGGCGCAGGCGCTCGCCAATTCCCTCGCCTAGAGCGCTGTTGCCGTGCACAAATGCGGGAATATCTGCGCCTAGGTCAGCGCCGATCGCGGCCAGTTGTATGCTACTGAGTTGGCAATTCCATAGTGCATTAAGCCCGACCAAGGTGGTTGCGGCATCGCTACTGCCGCCGCCGAGGCCCGCGCCCATCGGTAAACGTTTGTCGATATCGATGCTACAACCCTGTGTGACGCCGGTAGCCTGGCGCAGTCGTTGCGCAGCGCGCAGCGCCAAATTGTCTTCTGACGGGACATCCAGCCGATCGGCGGTCAGTGTTATTTGGTCATCGTTGCGGCGTTGCAAGGTGATGACATCACCGCTGTCGAGCAGTTGAAACAGCGTCTGCAATTGGTGATAGCCGTCGTCGCGTCGCCCGATAATACGCAAAAACAAATTCAATTTAGCCGGTGCACTCAGGGTCAGGGTGTCTAACATAGCAACCATCAGAGTGCGTCCGGTGAGCGCCACTGGGCGACCACCAACTTGAACCGGAGCGCGGCGTTTTCGCCGCGAATTTTAGTCGGCAGGTAGCCCAGTGCCGTTTGCTCGTAGCGCGAGAAAGACAAGGTCCAGCCGCGCTGTATAAATGTTGTCGCCTGGCCGAGTGAATTGGTTGCCAAAGCCGCGATCGGTTGTTCGTCGGGCATAGGAATGCCGCGCAACCACCAATGCCAGGCCTCTACGGGCAATGCCATGCCGGTGGCTTGCAGTAACAGTGCGTCTGGGGATCGCAGCAGCGTCTTGCCGTCGTGCTGCATCTGCGCTATTTCTGCGTTGCCCTCGATCAGCGCGCTGCCAAATCCCAGTGGGCCAGACAGCGCAATCCGGTAGTCACCGCCGCGTTGAATCCAGTCGAGACGCGCCGATGCGTTTTTTTCGGGTGACCTAATCCCCAGCTTGGCGATCGCTCGCCAGTGGTCGAGAGGTGCAATCAGTCGCCGGTGTTGTTGCCAAGCATCGGCGTTGTATTCGCTGGGCGGCGGTTGGGTGGCGCAGCCTGCTAGCAACAGCAGTACCAGCGCAAGCCGCCTCACTGGGGTAGTTCCCCCTCGCTTGTCGATGCGCCTAAGCGCCGCATCGTGGTGACTATGTTGTCGTGGTCGGGCGTTTTGCGCAGACCCCGATGCCATGTCTCAAAAGCCAGTTTTCGGTTGCCCATCACCCAGTGTATTTCGCCGAGGTGAGCGGCAATCTCGGGGTCGGGCATCATTTCCATGGCCCGCATCAAATAGCCGAGCGCCTTATCGGTCTCGCCGAGCTTGTATAAAACCCAACCCATACTGTCGATAATAGCCGCGCTATCGGGTTGCAGCGCATAGGCTCGTTGGATGAGGTCGTAGGCTTCATCCAGGCGCTGGGTGTGCAGCACCATGGTATATCCAAGCGCGTTCATGGCCGCGGCGTTGCTGGCATCGAGGCTAATAATGCTGCGTAAATCCAGCTCGGCGCGAGCAAAGTCGCCCTGTTGTTCGGCGATCATCGCTCTGGCATAGAGTAGGTTTTGATCTTCTGAGCGCCGTTCGATACCTCTACTAAGCACCTCTAGCGCCTGTTCGGGCAGATCTTGGCTGATCAGTAAATTAGCCTCTAGCTCATACAACCGACCGATCTGATTGGGCGCGGTGGCGCGCGTTTCGCGCAGGTACTTTTGCGCTGCAGCGAGGTTGTTGTCGTCCATCAAAAGCACGATGGTGCGCGATGCTGCGGCCAAAAAGTTGCTGCCGTCGACAACTTGCCGATAGTAGTCGACCGCGGTAGTCAAATCGCTATTGCTCTCAGCGATGCCGCCGAGGTGATAGAGCGCGTCATCGCTAAACCGCGAATCGCCGCGCAAGATTAAAAATAGCTGTCGAGCGGGCTCGAGCATTTTGCTGTCGAGGTATAAAAGCGCCAGCAAGTAGTTTATTTCAGGGCTGTAGGGATTGGCTACACGGAGCATTTCAAATTGTTCGAGCGCTTTGGAACGGTTGCTAAGTGTTAATAAGCGCGCATATTGCAAGCGAAGTTTGTAGCTGTTGGGGTAGTTTTCAAGCGCGCTTGCCAGCGTGCTAATCGCGTCCTCTGAGCGGTCTTGCTGGTTGTATATTTGCGCCAGTAATAGGCTGGCGCGCTGATCGTTTGGCGCGAGTTGCAGGTACGCCAGCGCTGCGCTTTCAGCCTGCTCTAGGCGACCACCCTCGCGCAGTAACATGGCGATTGCAAGGCGCCGAATAAGCTGCTGATCAGTGCTGAGTTCAAGCCTGTTATAGGCGCCGATAAGGTCATCAATTTGTGCTTCTTTGCGTCCTTCGGCAATGGTTGTCACCGCCAACAAAATCGCGTCATCGTCCTCATTTTGCGCCACCCAAAAGGCGTGGGGTAGGGCGTCGATGGCGTTGCCTAAAAGCGCATAGGCTTGCAGCATAGCGCGGTGAGCATCGCCGTTTGTTGGCTCGATTTCAAGCCACAGCAAAGCCATCTGCAGCGCCATATCGGGGTCCTGAACATGCCGCGCAATACCAAAGGCCATTTCGGTCACTCGGGCGTCGCGGGTACTTTGCGCCTCAGACGCGTAACCCGCCATGGCAATTTGGTACTGCTGGCGCGTTAGCGCAACGTCGGCGACCAAAAGGCTATACAGCGTTTCTGCGCTAAACGGCACCACGGTTGGCGGCAGTGCTTGTTCGTCCGCTTCAGTCGGTTCTGAAGCTACAGCGATAGTGTTGCTGGGTTGGTCGCTGACGATGGGCATCGGAGCACTGGTGCAGCCCGTATATAGCAGGCAGCTAAGCAGACCGATGGCGAGTGGGTGTGGCGTCAGTTTCATGGTTCTATTTTCGCGGATATTGACGGGGAAGACAATCATTGACCAAAATCTTCGGTCGCCGACCGGCTATCGAATGCTAAAATGGCTGCGAAATTGCTGTTGATTAAAAAAAATTGCCTCCCAAATGTAGCGCTGCACGGTATACTTGGCACCTGTTTCAGCGCGGTCGGGGGGTAAATGTGAATCAGTCCAAGGCGAGCGTTGAGCGTTAAAAGAGGATCGGCGAAATCTTAGTATTTGGCATCAATCACAAATCGGCATCGATCGATTTTCGCGAGCACGTCGCCTTCGCTCCCGAAGTGGTCGTGGAATCGCTCCGCGACGCTGTGCGGCAGATCCCCCTTGAGGAGGCGGCTCTGTTATCGACCTGCAACCGCACCGAAATCTATGCCGCCGGCGACGTGAGTGATGAACAGCTACTCGAGTGGCTGGCGGCCAACCGGCAATTGCAACTAGAGACCTTGCAGGATTGTTACTATTGCCATCGCGGTCTAAAAGCGCTGCGCCACTTAATGCAAGTGGCCAGCGGGCTGGACTCGCTGGTGCTGGGTGAGCCGCAAATTTTCGGTCAAATCAAGTCGGCTTATGCGGTTGGCCGCGAGGCCGGAACGGTATCATCGCAACTCAACCAGGCTTTTCAACATGCGTTTACTGCAGCCAAACGGGTTCGGTCCGAAACGGCTATTGGTCAGAATCCTGTGTCGGTGGCCTACGCCTCGGTGAGTTTGGCGGAGCAAATTTTTTCTGAATTGCAGTCGGTGCACGCGCTGTTAATCGGCGCTGGCGAAACCATTGAACTGGTTGCAAGGCATCTGAAAGAGAAAAATATTGGCCACATCACGGTGGCCAATCGAACCCTGAGCCGCGCGCAAAACGTGATTGGCGATTTTGCTTCGCAAGCGATTCTGCTGTCAGAAATTCCCGAACATCTACACCGCGCTGATATTGTGATTTCATCAACCGCCAGTCAATTGCCCATTCTTGGTAAGGGCGCGGTTGAATCTGCGCTAAAACAACGCCGGCATAAACCGATGTTTATGGTCGATATTGCAGTGCCAAGGGACATTGAACCCCAGGTGGAAGAGCTGGCGGATGTCTATCTCTACACGGTGGATGATCTCAAGGATGTGGTGCAGGATAATCTGCGCGCGCGGCAGTCGGCGGCGGATACTGCGAATGGAATCATCGATCAGGAGATTGCCAACTGGTCGCGACAGCAGCGGGCGCTGACCGCGGTCGATACCATCCGCGCGTTCCGAATGAGCGTCGAAGGCATGCGCGACGCCGAAGTCGAAAAAGCCCTGACGGCGCTCAAGCGCGGACAAGATTCTGAACAGGTCATCAATACGTTGGCGCGCAACCTGACCAATAAGTTAATGCATAAACCCACGGCGCGCCTCAAGCGTGCCGGCGAGGAGGGCAGGGATGACACTATTCATGCCACCCACGATCTATTTGGTCTCAGCAAAGCCAAGTGAATATGCTTGTTTGGCAGCGACTGCAGGCTGTGACCCTAGACCCCACGCACAGAGTAGTGAAATCATGAAAGCTTCTATATTGGCTAAGTTGGACATTTTGGCCGAGCGCTTTGAAGAATTATCGGCGCTGTTGAGCGACGCCGAAATAATCGCCGATCAAAATCAATTCCGTGAGTTGTCCAAAGAATATGCCGAATTGGAGCCGCTGGTGGGCAGTTATCGCCGTTATCAGGCGGTGACCGACGACATTGAGGCTGCCAGTTTGTTGTTCAAGGACGCCGATCCAGAGATGCGCGATATGGCACAGGAAGAAGCGCGTAGCGGCGAAGTGTCGCGCCAAGCCCTGGAGTTAGAGCTGCAGAAATTATTGTTGCCGAAGGACCCCAATGACCATAAAAATGTCTTTTTAGAAATCCGCGCCGGCACCGGTGGCGACGAGGCAGCGATTTTTTCTGGCGATTTGTTTCGCATGTACAGCAAATATGCCGAGAGGCAGCGCTGGCAGATCGAGATTATCAGCGCCAACGGCGGCGACCATGGCGGTTACAAGGAAGTGATTGCGCGAATTAGTGGTCAGGGGGTGTACTCGAAATTAAAATTTGAATCCGGTGCTCACCGCGTGCAGCGCGTGCCGGACACCGAATCTCAGGGGCGCGTGCATACTTCGGCCTGCACCGTTGCGATTCTGGCCGAGCCGGATGAGCAAGATGCCATCGAAATTAATAAGGGCGATCTGCGGGTCGATACGTTTCGCGCATCGGGGTCGGGCGGTCAGCACGTCAACAAAACCGACTCGGCCATCCGTCTTACCCACCTGCCGTCTGGATTTGTCGTCGAGTGTCAGGATGAGCGCTCGCAACATAAAAACCGCGCCAAGGCGATGGCGGTGTTGCAGGCGCGATTGAGTTCAGCCCAAGATGAGGCGCAGGCGCAACAGCAGGCCGATCAACGGCGCAGTCTGGTCGGCAGTGGCGATCGCTCAGAGCGCATTCGCACCTATAATTTTCCCCAGGGTCGGGTGACCGATCACCGCATCAATCTGACGCTGTATAAATTGGCAGAGATTGTCGAGGGCGCAATGGACGAAATTTTACAGGCGCTGGTCAACGAATTTCAGGCCGAGCAGCTCGCCGATCTATCGGTCTAGGGCTTGCCATGATGCCGCGGATTGCCGATCTGTTATTGCGTAGTCGCGAGCTTGCCGGGCTCAGTGAAACCCCGGAATTAGATCTTCAATTGCTGTTATGCTATGCCCTAGACTGTTCGAGCGCATGGCTTGTGACCTGGCCTGAAAGGATTCCTGAGGCCGCCCAGCAGGCCCATTTTGACGCGCTTTTGGAGCGGCGAATCGCCGGTGAGCCGATTGCCTATCTACTTGGAACCCAAGGTTTTTGGTCGCTCGATCTGCAGGTATCAAATGCCACGCTCATTCCTCGCCCAGAGACCGAAATGCTGGTTGAGATGGCGCTCAAATTAAACCTGCCGAGCCGCGTTCACGCGCTTGATCTCGGCACCGGCAGCGGAGCGATCGCGCTGGCGCTGGCCAGTGAACGCCCCGAGTGGCATTTTACGGCGGTGGACAGTCAGGCGTCGGCGCTGGCGATCGCCGAGCACAATCGCAGCCGTTATGGGTTGCAAAATGTCGAGTTTTTCTGCGGCGATTGGTACGCCCCGGTCGCCGCCAAGCGCTTTGAATTGATCGTTAGTAACCCACCCTACATCGACCCCCTCGACGATCACTTGCAGCGCGGTGATGTGCGCTATGAACCGCGCTCGGCGTTGGTGTCTAGCGGCGCTGGGCTCGACGATCTGCGCCACATTGTCGGTCGCGCGCCGGCGTTTTTAGCCCGTTCTGGATGGTTGCTGACCGAGCATGGTTTTGATCAGGCCGCCGAGGTACGCAAACTTTTCGCGCAGGCCGGCTTTCAGCGCATCGCTAGCCATTGTGATTTGAATGGCGTCGAGCGGATTACGCTCGGTTGCATTAGCGTGGCACGCGATTAACCGCGCGCAACAACTCGCGCTGCGACATAATACCAGCGTGCTAACAGGCCGATGCTGGCGCAACTCGCGGCGATGATCATGCCCAACCAGAATCCTTTGACACCCCATGCGCTGCCCCAATAATCGGTCAGTGCTAGGCTGTATGCGATGGGAAAAGCGATAACCCAAAACGCGACAACCTGTATGAGTAGCGGTACTTTAACGTCTTGAAAACCGCGCAGCGCACCACTGCAGGCAATCTGTAGGCAATCGACGCAACCGAGCACCGCGGCAAACAAAAACAAGTCGGCCGCCAGCCGAGTAATTTCTGGTTCGGCGCTAAACAGTCCTGCGAGGTCGTGGCGCAACAGCACCTTTAACGCAGACAGCACCAAGGCAAGCAAAAACACAATTTTAAAGCCCGTCAGGCAGATTCGTCGAGCTGTTTCGGAATCGCCTCTGCCCTCGGCTTGTGCCACCAAAATGGTCAGCGCTTGGGCTATGCTCAATGGCACCATAAAGGCCAGCGAGTCGATGTTAATTGCCACTGCATGGGCGCCGATGACCGTCGGCCCGAGATGGGCGATCAGTAGCGGAATGACGGCAAAAAAACCAAATTCAGCACCGATATTGAGGGCTATGGGCACACCGATAGCCAGCGTCTTTAACATGTGCTGCAACTGCGGTCGGCCGAAGTGGCGGTAGAGGTCGATATCGCGGAGCGTGCGCGACACTCTGGCGTAAATCGCCACGCAGGCGAGCAAAAATAGCATCACTAGCAGCGTCGCCCAACCGGCGCCGGCGCCCCCCAGTTCGGGTGCGCCTAGTTTGCCGAAAACCAAGGCATAATCGAACACTAGGTTGAGAGCAAAGGCAATGCTGTTAAAAACCAGCACCGGCCGCGTATCGCCAACGCCCTCAAAGGTACTGCGGAACGCGTAAAAAGTCGGCAGCAAGAGGGCCGTGAACAGGTAGGGTAAAAGGTAATCGCGGGCGATGGAGAAGACTTGGTCAGATATCTCCAGTTGACTTAAGATGAAGATGCCCAGCAATACCCCCAATGCCGCGGCAAAGCCCATGGGTACCGCCAGCCACACGACTTGTTGAAACTGCGAACGCAGCTTGGCAAGCTGCCGCGCGCCCCAGTAATTACCAATGATTGGGTTATTACCGATCATTATGCCGATAATCAATAGCGTGATCATCGACCAAATATTGCCTCCCAACTGCACCGCGGCGAGGGCCTCAACGCTGTATTGCCCGGCCATGTAGATGTCGGTAACGGTCATGCCAACGACGGCAATTTGACCGCCCACCAGCGGTGTGGCCAGCCTTAAAATGGCGACAGAATCGGATTTAAACCGGCTGTTGGATGGATATTGCATGGTGCACCAAAAATCTTTTCGCGACACAGTTTGGGCGAACCTAGCTCGCAATGAAAGCTAAAACTATTTGTCGCAGCCATCGCTGCGAGTCTGGTTGTGACTGGGTGTTATGCGCGACGCTGTATCGGCTTTAAAGGGCCGCTTGGAGGGTTTTTTTAAGCTGATTTTGTGCGCCAATGGCGGCCGTTTTGGCGCGCCTGATAGGCGCTACACAGGCGCGGCAAAAAGCTTGCTGCAGGGCCTTTTCGTATGCTTTTATCGGTCTTTAGACGGTCAGTCTGATCGGGCTTTTGAGGCGCATTTTGGCGCTGGCTATTTTGCGCAACAGCACAATGCATTTCTGCTATACTCGCGCCTCAATGTGCCCCCGACCCGGATCGGCACACCCCTCGGACTCGACTAAATGTGCAAAGACCTTGACTGAAAATACCGAAGATACCGCGACCAACACAAAATCGGATACACCAGCTAAATCGAGAGGCAGACGTCGAAGACGCCCCCAGGCCTGGACAATCGATCAGTTTGTGGTCGAGCCGGTAGAGGGCAAGGCACGCTTTCACGACTTGGATTTGCCGCTCAGTTTAATGCGTGGCATTGCCGATTTGGGTTTTGAATACTGCACACCGATTCAAGCGGAGTCGCTGCCGCATGCGTTGGATGGTCACGATGTGGTCGGCAAGGCACAGACCGGCACCGGCAAGACCGCGGCGTTTTTACTCAATATTATCACCGACTTGATCAATCACCCGATTGAAGGTGAGCGCTTTGTCGGTGAGGCTCGATCGATGATACTGGCGCCAACCCGCGAGTTGGCATTGCAGATTGCCGAAGACGCGGTGCAACTGACGCGCCATACCGGCTTGAACGTTCACGCGCTGGTGGGTGGGATGGACTACGCCAAACAGTTGAAACACATGGAGACTCGGCACTGCGATATTTTGGTGGGTACGCCGGGACGGCTGTTGGATTTTGCGAATAACCGCGATGTGCATCTAGATCAAGTGGAAGTGCTGGTAATCGACGAGGCCGACCGCATGCTCGACATGGGGTTTATTCCCCAGGTTCGGCGTTTAGTACGACTGACGCCGAGAAATAACGAGCGGCAGACGATGTTGTTTTCGGCAACCTTTACGCCCGAGGTGATGCGGTTATCTGAGCAGTGGACGGATTCGCCGGTGCGCATTGAAATTGGTGCGGAGCGCGTTGCTACCGACACTGTTGAGCAAAAAATTTACATCACCACGAGCGGTGAAAAGTTTAGCTTATTAAACGCCATTCTCAAGGGCGATAACGTGCAGAGTGTGATGGTGTTCGCCAATCGGCGAGATATTTGTCGCAGGCTGCATGAAAAGCTCGGTAAGAAAGGCTTTAAAGTCGGACTGTTATCTGGTGACGTGCCACAGACACGCCGTATGAAGACCCTTGAGGCGTTTAAAAACGGCTCGATTAAGGTCATGGTGGCCACCGATGTTGCCGGTCGCGGTATTCACGTCGACGGGGTCAGCCATGTAATTAATTACACGTTGCCGGAAGAACCCGAAGACTACGTTCATCGCATTGGTCGCACCGGACGTGCCGGTGAAACTGGCACCTCGATCAGCTTTGCCTGCGAAGATGATGCTGTTTTGCTCGAGCCGATCGAAAAGCTACTCGGTCAAAAGCTTCCCTGCACCATGCCGGACGAGGTTTTTGTAAAAACTCCGAAAGCCCCGAAACCGGACAAAGAGCCTTCAGCCGCTCTTAATGAAAATCAAGAGCCCTCAGCTGCCCTTAAAGAGAATCAAGAGCCCTCAGCAGAAAACAGCCAACCGCTGGCACAATAACAGGCGGTAAAGTGCGCTTTAAGAGGTTAGACGGCGGCAGATAGGCGACTACAAAGCCGCCCACCTCAATTCAGGTAATACAGCGATTCGAGCGGTAGCAGCTGCTTTTGCCTGAATCGTCACCAGTTGGATCTCGCGGCGAGGCTGATCACTCGACCGAGGAGATACAGACCGAACATTATGGAGGCTAGTAATTAGCATGGCACTCGATTGGAAGAATTTAGGCTTTCAATACCTAGATACTCACTGTCACATCAAATATACCAGTAAAGACGGACAGTGGGATGCTGGTGAGTTGGTCGATTCGCCATATCTCAACATCCACATAGCGGCGACGGCTCTGCATTATGGGCAGGCCGCTTTTGAGGGTTTAAAAGCGTTTCGAGGTAGCGATGGTCAGGTGCGAATTTTTCGGCCTGAAAAAAACGCCGAAAGAATGCGTACCACCGCCAGAAGAACCTTTATGGCGGAAGTGCCCACAGAACTGTTTGTTAGCGCGATCAAAAAAGTGGTGACGGCCAACGAAGAGTTTATTCCCCCCTATGGCACCGGCGGTTCATTGTACATACGGCCTTTGCTGATTGGTTCGGGGCCGAAAATTGGCGTAGAGCCCTCTGCAGAGTACAGTTTTATCGTTTTGGTTAATCCTGTGGGCGCTTACTACAAAGGCGGTCTCAACCCAGTTAACGCCATGGTAGTCGATGGCTATGATCGGGCCGCTCCAAATGGCGTAGGCCACGTGAAAGTCGCTGGAAATTATGCCGCTAGCCTAGAACCTGCATCTGTCGCCAAGCAGGCGGGTTTCCCGATTAATTTATACCTCGACGCCAAAGAGCATCGATTTATCGATGAATTTGGCACCTCCAATTTCATCGCGTTAAAAGACAACACCTACGTCACTCCAGTCTCCGATTCGATTCTCCCAAGTATAACCAATATGTCCTTGATGCAGATTGCCGAGGATTTTGGTATGAAGGTCGAAAGACGACCGATAGAAATTGATGAACTCAACAGTTTTGAACAAATCGCCGCCTGCGGCACAGCGGTGGTCGTAACGCCGGTGCATAAAATTGTCACGGCAAATAAAATATACGAAGTCGGCGATGGAACGGTCACCAGCCAACTGCAGCAGCTATTCGATACCGTTACCGGTATACAATATGGCGAAATAGAAGACCGGCACAACTGGTGCGAATTGCTCGATTGAGCCAAAGGGTATAAAAAAATATGTAACCGCCATGCATCGCGCGGCTGTTATGGTAAAGCGACTGTGTGGATGAGGTTTGTGTGGCTGTGGTTTGCGTGGAAGCTATGCTGAATGGCGCATGATGCGCTGCTTTTGGCGGTCCCAGTCGCGCTCTTTGTCGTCCATTCGCTTGTCGTAATGGGCCTTGCCTTTGGCCAGCGCGATTTCACATTTTATCAAGTGATGCTTCCAATACAGCGCGGTGCAGACGCAGGTGAAACCCTTTTGGTTGACGCCGGCCTCTAGAGTGTCGAGTTCGCGTTGGTTTAACAGCAGTTTCCGGGTTCGCGTTGGATCAGTGACATAGTGCGTAGAGGCGGTGGCTAGCGGCGCGATATTAGTGCCGATAAGCCAGGCCTCGCCATTTTTAATGTGCACGTAGGTATCTGTCAGATTAACGTTGCCAGCGCGCAGACTTTTGACTTCCCAACCGAGTAGGGCTAATCCAGCTTCAAATTTTTGCTCAATGAAGTAATCGTGCTTAATTTTTCTATTCAGCGCGATGGTCGATGAAGTCACTTTGGGTTTCTTTTTTGTCATACTCGGGATTATACGGTGAGTCGTGCGATTGTCATCGATTATTCGTGGCTTTGCGCACTGTTACCCATCACAGTGTTGCAAGGATGTGCGTTAATAGTCACTGCGCGGTTGCGCGGTTGTAAACGGATCTCTTATGATCATGCTGAAGCGAATGCCGAGCGTTAGATACCGTTACCATAGGTCGGCAGCACCTCGAATAAGGAGTGAGTGATGAGTAATCAGGCGAAGGGTATGCATGGTATTTGGACCAGCCGCTGGACGTTCATAATGGCCGCGACGGGTTCTGCCGTCGGACTGGGTAATATGTGGAAGTTCCCCTACGTTGCTGGTAGTTATGGCGGCGGAGCCTTTGTCTTGGTTTATTTGGTGTGCATCTTGCTGATCGGCGTTCCGGTGATGATGGCTGAAGTGCTGTTGGGTCGCCAGGGTCGCCAGAGCCCCATCAACTCGATGCGCGAGGCGGTTGCCGCGAGCGACAGTCCGTCCGGATGGCGCTATATTGGTTGGCTGGGCATTACCGCTGGATTATTTATCTTGTCGTTTTACGCGGTGATTGCCGGATGGGCGTTGGATTACATCGTGCAAATGGCCCGTGGCGACTTGCGCGGCGCAGACGGAGAGATGGCTGCGGCGCTATTTTCAAATCTCACCGAAAACCCATTGAGATTGATTCTTTGGCAGACGATTTTTCTTGGTTTGTGCGTTGGGGTGGTGGCAGGCGGTGTTAAAAAGGGCCTCGGCAGTGCCGTCGAAGTTCTCATGCCACTGCTGTTTGTGATGTTGCTGGGTATGTTGCTGTACGCTATTTTGAATGGCAATTTTTCTGCTGCTTGGGACTTTTTGTTTGCCGTTGACTTCTCATCGCTAACTTGGCGCGCGGTGTTGGAAGCCATGGGCTTGGCATTCTTTACGCTGAGCCTCGGTATGGGATCGATTATGGCGTATGGCGCCTATATGCCGGCTGACGCGAGTATTGGCAAGACGGTGCTGATCGTTGCGCTGTTTGACAGTTTAGTGGCAATTATTGCCGGTTTAGTGATTTTTTCTATCGTATTTTCGACCACGGGGATCGAACCCAGCGCTGGGCCTGGGCTGATGTTTATCAGTCTTCCAGTGGCCTTTGGCAATATGCCTGGGGGCCTGTTGATCGGTGTGGTATTTTTTATCTTGGTGGCGATTGCCGCGTGGAGTTCGGCGATCTCGCTTCTCGAGCCGGCGGTGGCGTGGTTGATGGAGGCTAAACACATCGGTCGTATCACCGCTAATGTGGTGCTCGCAAGCCTCGCCTGGGCACTTGGTTTGGGCACCGTTTTTTCGTTTAATATCGCCGCTGATATGACCGTCGCGGGGTTCACGTTTTTTGACGCACTGGACTTTTTGACCGCCAATATCATGCTGCCACTCGGCGGGTTGGGGATTGCGCTGTTCGTCGGTTTTGTAATGAAGCGAGAGCTGGTCAGTGGGCAAATGTCAGAGATGAATGGCACCGCTATGGGAATGTGGCGGCTGGCCCTGTGTTACCTCGCGCCGGTTGCGATTGCGAGTATTTTTGTGATGGGTATTTACGATAAGTTTTTTTTATAGGACGGTAGTTGTGACCCAAATCCAACGTTCCGCGCTGGTGATGCACTCGGCGCCGCGCATGTACCAACTGGTTAACGACGTCGCCAGCTACCCGGAGTTTCTGGATGGCTGCGTCGGCACTCAAGTGCTAGAGCAAAGTGAACTTCAGATGCTCGCTCGCATGGATTTAAAAAAAGCCGGTATTCAATTGAGCCTCCTTACCAGAAACCGCTTAGTCGACGCGTCTAAAATTATTATGACGTTAGAAGAAGGCCCTTTCAGCGACCTGAAAGGTGAGTGGGCGTTTACTTCTCTCGCTGAGAATGCCTCTAAAATATCCTTAGATCTGCGTTTTGAATTCAGTAACAGGGCCCTGCGTCTGGCGGCATCGGCATTGTTTACTGGGGTTGCCAACGACCTTGTCGACGCCATTTGTCGGCGCGCAGACAGTCTCTATGGGAGGGATGGTGGCTGATATTGGCGTCGAAGTGGTCTATGCGCTCCCAGAACGGCAAGTTGTTATTGCTCTGCGAGTTTGTCAAGGCAGCACGGCGCGCGAGGTGATTGTGCAATCGGGCATTCTGAATGACTTTCCTGCGATCGATTTGGACAGCAGTTCGATCGGCGTGTTTTCTCAAATCCTGGGCGCTGGCGGCATTGAGAGTGCGTCGACATACCGTGTCCGGGAGTTCGATCGATTAGAAATTTATCGACCGCTGATTGCCGATCCCAAAGAAGTTCGGCGCCGTCGCGCCAAGGCAACCCAGACGACGCAATCTTAGGCCTTGGCGATTGCCATTAGGGAGTCGACAGCTGCAACTCCGCAGCGGAAGGCGTGTAGTCGCCGCTTAACCGCTGCAGTTCGTCGCTCTCGTCAAAATAGACCGCGAGCATTTTTTCGCTCTTCTCCGACCGAGCATCGATCATGCTGTATAGATAGATCCAGCGCTGCTGATTAAAACTGTCGGTTATGAGCGGTGTTCCCAGTACAAACCGTACCTGGCTCTTGGTCATTCCGGGACGCAATTTGTCGATCATTTCCTGTTCCAGAATATTGCCCTGTTGAATAGGTATCTTGTGTACCCCGGGGAATTTAATGCCACTGCAACCGAGCATGACTGATAGCAAGGTTATTAGTAAAATCGTGGTAATTCGCATAGCTAGGGGTTCCAGTTCGAGGGGCGAACAGCGATAATACGCTGAGTGATGGATTTAGAGAAGGGCAAATCATGGCAGCCGAAGATCAAGAGCTAAAAAAAGCAGGGCTCAAAGTAACCCTGCCCAGAATAAAAATCTTGCAGATTTTAGAACATTCAGATTTGCACATGACCGCCGAGGATATCTATCGGAGTTTACGCGACGCGGAGGAAGACGTGGGCATTGCCACGGTGTATCGCGTGCTGGCGCAGTTTGAGAGCGCCAGGCTGGTAATCCGGCACAACTTTGATAATGGTCCTGCGGTGTACGAGTTGGATCGCGGCGATCACCACGACCATATGGTCTGTGCGGTGACCGGCACTGTGATTGAATTCCAAGACAGTGAAATCGAGGCAATTCAGAAGAGAATTGCTGAAGAGCATGGCTACGATCTGGTCGATCATAACCTCGTGCTCTACGTCAAGCCAAAGGCCTAGCTGCAACGCTGTATTGCATGTATCGCCAATTTTCCGCTGACCGCGCACGGCGGTCCAATCGATTGTAACCCGCCATCGCATCGATGCCCGTTATTTACAAAACCGCCCAGTTGCAAAAGGGCATCAATGTTAGTGACACAAGGGCATCAAGCGCTGGGTTTTTCCAGCAGCCGCTCGATCTTAGCTGCGAGCGCGTCAGGTGTGGTGGTCGGTGGATGACGACTGACCACTTGCCCTTGTCGATCGACCAAGAATTTAGTGAAATTCCACTTGATGTTGTCGGTCAATAGACCACCGGCGGCACCTTTGAGGTATTGGTACAGCGGACTTTGATGCGCGCCATTGACGTCCGTTTTAGCCATCACCGCAAAGTCGACGGCGAAATTGCGCTGACAAAATCCCTGAATCTCGCTATCGTCGGCCGGCTCCTGAGCGCCGAACTGGTTGCACGGTACCGCGATCACGCACAGACCGCGGGCTTTATAGGTCTCGTGGAGGGACTGCAGTCCGGTGTATTGACCGGTGAAGCCACACTGACTCGCGGTGTTGACTATCAATAGAACTTGCCCCCGGTATTGCTCCATCGATATGACGTCGCCGCTTGCCGAGGTCAGGGTGAAATCGTACAGTGATTCGGTGTGCTGCGGGATTTTAGGGTTGTCCATTGGCGGTACTCCGGTGGTGTTTAAAGTTTGACGCTGGGTCAAGGTAATGGCCGCTAACTCGGCTCCTGACGAGCAAAGTTATTGCATTCAGGGGCATTGCAAGAAATCTCGTTGCAAGAAAAGTCACCGACGCTAAAGTTACGCTAGCTTCTGTCGCCCCAGCCATGCTTTTTTTATCTAAACCAATCTACCCCTTGGCTGTTTTGCGGCGTATTTGCCGGGGTCGCCACAGCCCTCTGGGGTTTATTGGTCTATGGGTTTATTCGCTAAAGCAGTGTTCCGCAGCCGGAAAGGCGCCGCCGCGGACTTGTTCGGCGTACTGCTGCAGTGCCATTAACACCGAGTCGCTGTCGGGCAAAAAGTTTTTTGAGAAACGCGGGAACGCCGGTGATATGCCAAGCATGTCGTAAAGTACCAGTATCTGCGCATCGGTATCGGGGCCGGCGCCAATGCCGATGACCGGAATGTTCAGCGCTTGTGCGAGTAGTTTGCCCAGCGATGAGGGAACGCACTCTATCACCAGCAACTGCGCGCCGGCCTCTTGCAACAATAGCGCATCGGCCACGATTTGCTCGGCGGCCTTTTTTTCGCGACCCTGAACCTTGAAGCCGCCAATTTTATGCACTGACTGAGGCGTTAGCCCAAGGTGCGCACAGACCGGAATTCCCCGTTCGGTCAATTGATAGATAGTGTCGCCCAGCCACTCGCCGCCCTCAAGTTTGACCATCTGCGCGCCTGCCTGCATCAGTATGGCGGCGTTGTGCAGTGCGTCGGTCGGTGTTGCATAGCTCATAAAGGGCATGTCGCTAACCACCAGACTGCGGTCGATGCCGCGGCGCACGGCCTCGGTGTGGTAAGCCATCTCGTCGACCGACACTGGAATCGTGGTGTTGCGACCCTGGATGACATTGCCAAGCGAGTCTCCGATCAGCACCATCTCGATACCGGCGCTATCGATGAGTTTGGCGAAGCTGAAATCGTAAGCGGTAATCGAGGCGAATTTTTCGCTGCGGCCTTTCATGGCGGTTAAATCATCGATAGTTGTCACTGCTGGGGCGCTCCTGAATCGGGGGAGACTACGTTACTCAGTTTACGCTGCGCTGACAAGCGCCGAATGCAGAGGTTCAGTTGATCGCCAGAGGATTGTAATAATGTCTTCCGCGGTGTGTTCTGGCAATCTGGCGGACTAAATTTTGATAATCTTCTAGGTTGTCGGCCAGATTGATTTGTGCGGTATTAACAATCAGTAGCGGCGTCGCGTTGTAATGGTAAAAAAACTGCGTATAGGCCTGGTTAATACGTTCAAGGTAGTCCGCGTCCATGCCCTCTTCGCTGGCCCTACCGCGGCGTTTGACGCGGCTGTGCAGGGTCTCGGTGGGGGCTTGAAGGTAGACCACTAAATCCGGTTTTGGCAAATCGACCATGACGCTGTCGTAGACCGTTTGATAGAGTCGATATTCGTCATCATCGAGGTTAACGCGGGCGAACAGTGGGTCTTTTTCGATGAGAAAGTCGCTGATGCGAACGCGTTGAAATAGTTCGCCCTGGCGAAGTGCTTCGAGTTGCCGTATACGCTGAAATAAAAAGTAGAGCTGCGTCGGTAGAGCGGTGCCCTTGCGATCCTGATAAAAACGTTCGAGAAAAGGATTGTCCTCGGCATCTTCAAGCAGTGTTTGTACATCAAAGGTGGCCGCTAGGCGCTTCGTCAATGTGGTTTTACCGATCCCTATGGGGCCCTCTACGGCGATGTATGCGGGGATCTTCAGCGCGCGCAGATCGATGGTTTCACTGCTAGGGGTCGTTTTGGTCACGCGGAATTCCCGATAATGGCTGAATTAGACTTCGAGTCGTTTAACCATACCGTGGTCGGTACATTTTTCCAATAGCTGACTGACGGTTTTCCCTTTGATGAGCAGTTGATTACCGGTTAAGTCGGCTAGCGGTAGCAGCACAAAAGCTCGTTCATGGAGTCGCGGGTGCGGTATGCTGAGGCGCGCTGAGTGCACTGAGCGTTGCCCGTAAAGCACTATGTCTAGGTCGAGGGTTCTTGGCCCCCAGCGCTCGGTGCGCACTCGGCCTTGTTGGTCTTCCTGCGCTTGTAACAGGTCGAGCAGCGGTTCTGGTTCAAGATCGGTATCCAGTTGCGCCACCGCGTTACAGTAATCGGGTTGAGCGCCGGGGCCAATCGCTTGGCTGCTGTAGAGTGGTGAAATTTCAACTCGGTGCAGTTGCGGGTGTTTGGCGAGAGCCGATATGGCCCGTTCTATTTGCCGCCTGGGATTGTCTAAATTACTACCCAGCGCCACGAAAACGGTCGTCATTACTCTGCGTTGGTCGATGGGTCTTTGCGCGTTTTAGGGCGCCTGCGACGGGTGCGACTGCGGCGTGGTTCCTTGATTTGAGAGGCCATATCGAGACGCTCCTGCGTATCGCATTCTTGATAGCGCGTCCACCAGTCGCCAAGACCCTCGAGATCCTCTCCCGACTCTTCGCGGAGCAGCACAAAGTCGTAGGCCGCTCTAAAGCGCGGATGGCTGCACAGTCGTTCGGCGCGCGCGCCGGCACGACGGGGTAGGGATAATTGCAGTTCCCATATTTCGCGCATGGGTATGCTGAAGCGCTTCGGGATCGCGGTGACGGTAACCTGGCGAGAGAGTGCGTTGTCGGCGGCTCGGCGCAACGCCGATAGGGGGGCCTCCCCCTGTTCGCGATATTCTTTAGAGCGCTGCGCAACTGCCGGCCAGAGCAGGGCCGCGTAGATGAACGCCGGCGTTACGCGCTTCCGTGATCGCACCCTCAGGTCGGTATTGGTAAAGGCTTGCTCGATCAGGCGCTCGGCGATAGCGTCGCGTTGTAGACAGGCGTTTAAGTCGGGCACTATATAGTCAAAAAAAGCATATTCTTGAAGGAGCTTATAAGTGGCGAGTCCCTGACCACTCATAAACAGCTTGAGGCTTTCATCGAAGAATCGGGGTGCCGAAACCTGCGCTAAGTTGTCGGCTAACCCAGCCATCGGTGCTGCGGTTTTTGCGTCGATCCGAAAGCCGAGTTTGGCGGCGAACCGCACCACTCGTAAAAGGCGTACTGGGTCCTCGCGAAAGCGCGTTGCGGGGTCGCCCATAATGCGCACGAGGCGTTTCTTAATGTCGCTTAGGCCATCGGCAAAATCCCGCAAAGTGTTGTCGGTAGGATTGTAGTAGAGCGCGTTAATACTCAGATCTCGGCGGCTGGCATCGTCGCTAAGGGTGCCGAAAACATTGTCTCGGGTGAGCATTCCGGTATCCGTTTGGCGCCGGGTTCCATTGGTTTTTTGGCTCTGCTGATTGGACCGAAAAGTGGTCACCTCGATGATTTCGCGACTGTATTGAACGTGCACAATTTGAAAGCGCCGGCCGATGATTCTGGCGCGCCTAAACAGCGGTTTAACCTGATCGGGTTCGGCGTTAGTGGCGACGTCAAAATCTTTTGGCTTTAGGTCGAGCAATTGGTCGCGCACGCCACCGCCGACAATATAGGCCTCAAAACCGGCGCGCTGCAAGGTTTTGACAACCTTGAGTGCATCAGCGCTCATCATGTCAGGTGTTAGCGCGTGTTTGTCCGCAGTAATCAGCCGTCCTGAGTTAGCTTTACCTTGCGGTTTTTTGCGCTGGAAAAATTTGTTGATGCGTTCGAGCATAGACGGTCTTTAACTTGCATTTATGACCGATAGTTTAACAGACGAACGCTTGTTGTGGCAGGTGCAGATAGTAAAAAGGGGGTGCCGTTAGGCAACCCCTTTCAAAGTCTTCAGGCTTTTGACCCTCAAACACCTTCGCAATCCAACTGATTATTTTTATTTATTGTTATTTTTAAGCCATAATACTTTTGACTTAGGTACATAGTAATCAACTGGGCGATTTTTTCAACCATTAATTAAATTATTATCGCAGACAATTTGGGCGGTTTGGCGCGCGCCTCAAGCTTTATACCGCGACTGCTTCATCCGCGTCGGCAAATACCGAGTTTGAAGCGCCGCTGCCAGAGAGATTTTCGACTGATGCCGAGTTTTTTCGCCAAGGCGGTCTCAGACATTTGACCTTGGTGTTCGAGGACAAATTGCGTGAAGTATTCCTGCAGTGACAAATTTTGTGCAAACTGTCGCCCAGATATCTGCAGCGAAGGGTCGAGTGGCGGGGCGTCAATATCGCCGATTGCCCGCTTTACCGCAACCATCATTTCATCGTGGTCAAAGGGTTTGGAAATGTAATCGACCGCACCCTGGCGCATGTTGTCAACCGCAGAGCGCAGGCTGGCATAGCTGGTCATAATGATCACCGGCACCTCTGGGGCCAAGCCGATCAGTTCATTGCCGGTGCCGCCGGGCAGTCGCAGGTCGGAAATGATGAGCGCAAAATCTTTCAGGTTATAGGCCTGACAGGCGGATTTAACGCTCACTGCGTCGCGCACGCGATAGTGATGTCGCTCCAGCAACTGGCGCAGGGAAGAGCGAATTACCTCTTCATCCTCGACGATTAAAATGTCTTTCATAAAACCTCGTGTCGGCGCGTTCCGGCGCACCATTTTAACGTTTTCCGGGTTTATTTACAGGGCAGGCGCATGACTGCGGTACTGCCTCGATCGCTATCTCGAGCGGGGCTGGTCAGCGACACGCTGCCGCCGAGGTCGGTCATCAAGTTGAACACCACCCAAAGCCCCAGGCCGGTGCCCTCTCCTGGCTCTTTACTGGTTACGAAAGGCTCGAATACTCGATGCTGGATGTTTTCGTCAACGCCGGCACCGCGATCACTGATGGTCACCTCCACGGTGTCGCCGAGAGACTCGGCGGCAATCGTCACGCTATCGTCGTCTGGAGAGGCATCTAGAGCATTGCCAAAAAGGTTTAAAAATACTTGTATGAGTTGCTGTGCGTCACTTTGTACGTGCAGCAATGGGTCGACCGTACAGATAAATTCAACGCGCCGTTGGCTATCGCTGAGGCTCAACAAATCGATTGCCTCGTCGATGATCTCTCGCAACTGAACCCTTTCTAAAGACTCACGTCGAGCGCTTTCGCCACGCGAAAAATTGATCAGTGATTTGACGATGCGGTCTATGCGATCGGTTTGCGACAATATTTGTGTGGCCGATTTGCCAATCGGCGTTTGTTCGCGTTGGTAGCGAAGGTTCTGCGCAATACAGGCGATACCGGTGAGAGGATTGCCGATTTCATGCGCGACTCCAGCGGCCAGGCGGCCGATCGAAGCCAGCCTTTCGTTTTCCATATAACTCTGCATAAGCATCATCGACTGGGTTTGTTCCTCTATCAGCAGCACGCGGTCCGCGCCCAGTTCAGGCTGACTTTTATCCACTGAACGTTGAATATTAAACCAGCGGGTTTGCTCTCCCACCAGCAGTTTTACGTTGTCTTGTGCCGGCGTGTCCGCCGTCAAAAAATCGTCGACAAAGCTCTGCCACGGCTGCGCTAACTCATCGATTGCACCGCCGATGGCGACCTCTTTATCGATCTGCGTATAGTCGGCAATCGCGGTATTCCACTTTAATATTTCGCCACTCTGGGCGATGGCAATTAGGCCGATGGGTAAATTGTCCAAAACCTCGCGGTGGTGAACGCGCAATTTATTTAGTTCGCTGGCCAGACCGGTCAATCGACCGCCGTGGATTGCCAACATAGACTCGATTAAATAGATATCGTCGGGTTGATTTTTTATTGAGGGTCTAAACGGAAGTGTTTGCTGCATCACGCGGTGGGCGGCGAGCACCCCAAAGCGCAGGTTTAATGAGGCGCTCAATTGGTCGCGCAACTGGCGAAGGGCCGCTGGGCGGCGTTCACTGGCGTTTAGCCCGAGTTCATCCAACGCGCTGTCGACCTCGCTGGCAGCGCTGTCGCCCAAGGACTTTTGCAGGCTTAATTTGACTTCATCCACCGACACTTGGTCGAGCCGCACCCGCGCTGGGACGTAGACGTTATCGGCCATGCATAGACGGGCATACGATGCTTGTTCATCATCCATCTTGCCGAAGCTGGAAAATAACGTGCACAGTAAGATATTCACGAGCAACGCTTCGATGCTCCAGATATGCCAATTCTCCATGCCGAGCGCTACCCCGGTATACGCTTCGAAGCCACTCCAAGAGCCACTGAATACCGGCAGCACCAAGGTGGCGAACCACAGGCTGATGCCAGCGCTCAGGCCGATCAGGAAGCCACGCCGGCTGACGCTTGGCAAATACAGGGCGGCCAGCATGCCGGGCGTCAGTTGGGCTAATCCAGCAAAGCCAATCAAATAGAAATCGGTGACGCTCAATCCGGCGACGATGGTGTCGAGTAACAGCGCAACGACGACCAACAACAGCGAACTCAGGGTGATTCGTTGAGCAATCCACTTATCCAATTCAGGTTGACGATGAAAGACCTTGTCGGGCAGTACAAAGCTGTTCAGAATCATTCGCGATAGCATGATGCTCAGGCTCACCAGCAGCGACAGGCTCAGTAGCAAGATACTGGCTGAGCCGAGCCCAGAAATGATCTCGGATTCGAGCACTGCAGGCAGCACGTAAAGATAATCTTGCGGCGGGAATGTAGGCTCTAAAATACTGCCGGCCCAGAGTATAGGCAGCACTGGAATGCACAGTAACAGGGTGAGCAGCGGGTAGATGTATGCCGTTGAACTGGATAGCCGATCTGAAATTTGGTTGGAAATGAGTAGGTTAAAATTTAATGGCAGGGCGAAACTGGCGAATAAAAAAATACTGATAATACTGTAGGCTGGATTTTCCCTGCGCAATATTGCCGTTTGACCACTGCGCTCGACCCATTGATTCATCGCATCGACACCGCCAAATACGCTGTCGATGCACAACCACACGGTGGCGCCCATAGCCAGCACCAGTAGCAGTCCTGCCGAGGCCATCATGCGTGATAAATAGCTCGCGGTATCGCTGCGAACCGCCCGCGCGACAATCAAACCAATAAGCAGCAACAGCGCCAGCATTGTCGGCGATTGCAACTCTGGTGAGAGATTGAATTCAAGGATTGAGCGCAGCGCAAAAAATTGCGCCAGAAAAAGTGGCATTGATGCCGCCACAAGGCACACGCAGGTCATTTTTGCGACTGCGCCACCGCGGTATCTAAAGGTTAAAAAATCAACTAGCGTGGCGAATTTGATGACTTCCACCAAGCGCCGAAGGGGAAACAAAATCAGCGGTGAAAAAAGGAATATCAGGGTGAATGCGATCATCGCTATCACCAGCGTATAGCCATAGCGGCCGGCCAGCTCCAGCCCGCCCATAGCCATCAGGACGCCGCTACCGGCGACCAGCATTAGGTTCAAAATCAACGCGTTGGCCATCGGGTGTTTTAAGCGCAGCAAGGCCTCTGCGCTTAAACCGCCAAGCGCCAGGCAACCGATAATCGCTAGTAGAGTTTCAGGATTCATCCCACACTCTGTGACGCTGCACTACATAACCGCTGAAGACCATTAACGCCCAGACCACAAACGGCCTAAACCAACTGCCCGATGGCTCCATGGCCCATTGGGTAGCCATTGGGAATACGGCAGCACACAGCAGTGTCAGAGCCGCCACTAGACGATAGTTCAACATACACAGGTGCCTTGGAGGTTATGGGGTAGTGACATTGTAGTGATCGGTCCTCGGTTGATCAAAACGCGATGATAGGGCGGTGGTGCCAGCATGGCAATGCCGACGATTGCGCAGCGATCGCCGACGGCACCTCTAGGTGTCGGTTGGCGAGGGTTGCTGGGGCACATTGGGAACCCGACCTAAGCTCCAGTGCGCGGTTGCCCAGGCAATAACAGCCTCCACCGGTGCACCCAAAAGCGCCTTGGGTGGATCCTGCTGCAACCACGCGAGCGCTTGCCAGAGGGTCTTGGATGGTGCTGCGTGATTGAGCGGTGCGGCATGGTTTTGCTTGCTGAGTTTATTGCCATGCAAGTCCACTGCCAACGGCAGGTGCGCGTAGTCGGGCGCGCTGTAGCCGAGGCACTGCTGTAAATAGCGATGGCGCGGTGTCGAACTGAGAAGGTCCGAACCGCGGACAATGTGGGTGATGCCCTGTCGATGGTCGTCGATAACCGACGCGAGTTGGTAGGAATACAAGCCATCGCGTCGACGAAGGACAAAATCGCCAACCTCGCGCAGCAGATCCTGGTAGTGATGGCCCATCACCTGATCGTCGATAGTGATCGTGCAGGGCGCGATTGCCTGACGCACGCGCAAACGTATCGCTCGGTCGGCGTCGGCAAGGTCAAGGGCGTCGCAGTGACCGTCGTAAACGCCCCCGAGTTGAGTAATTCGTTTTCGATTGCACTGGCAGGCGTAGGTGAGTTGACGGGTCTGAAGGCGGTCGAGTACGCGTTGGTAGTCTTTTAGGAACTGGCTTTGGTAAACAACCTCACCGTCCCATTGAAGGCCGTGATTGACCAGTTGCGCGAGAATCGTTGCGCTGTGTTTGGGGTCTTCGCGTGGCGGGTCGATGTCTTCTATCCGCACGCGCCAAACGCCGCCGTTGCGCTTCGCATCGAGGAAGCTAGCGAGGGCACAAACTAAAGATCCAAAGTGTAATGGGCCCGATGGCGACGGGGCAAAACGGCCCACATAGTCTCGATTGGGCACAGGCATTGCCTAGAGGTGAAACGTGCAGTACACGGTGGCCATGTTAGCCACCGGTGATTTGCTTTTCCTTAATTTCGTCGAGCGTTTTACAGTCGACGCAAAGATCTGCTGTCGGTCGTGCTTCGAGTCTACGCACACCGATGTCGACGCCACACTGATCGCAAAAGCCGTAGTCGTTTTCCTCGACGCGAATCAACGTTTTATCTATCTTTTTGATCAGTTTCCGCTCGCGATCGCGGGTTCTCAGCTCGAGACTAAACTCTTCTTCTTGCGTTGCGCGATCCGCTGGGTCGGGAAAGTTCGCCGCCTCGTCTTGCATATGGTTGACGGTTCGATCGACCTCTTCCATCAACTCGTGACGCCACGCGCGCAAGATAGC
This sequence comes from Flavobacteriaceae bacterium TMED48, assembly GCA_905181995.1. Lineage (GTDB taxonomy): Bacteria > Pseudomonadota > Gammaproteobacteria > Pseudomonadales > Porticoccaceae > TMED48. The sequence continues at coordinate 1,931 of CAJIZO010000115.1, read as the reverse complement.
TTTAAAGTGCTCGCGCTGGGCTTCATTCATGTACTCCTCACCCGGCTTTTCAACGTAGGGCGCAAGTCCATGAAGGCTGGCAGTGCCTTTGGTGTCATTGGTCATTTTAACGGCCGCCGCAGTTGCTTTTGAGGACGTTCGTTTGGGGCTACTCGTTGCAGGCATAGTCATATCCATTAATGGCGTAAAACATATGTTTCTAAGCCCCGCGTTATAGAGATATTACTAACATTTATCAAGCAGAATTTACTAAAAATGACTAAAAGCCCTACTTTTTGCCGCCGTGTAGCGGCTTGTATCCGCGCGATTAGGGTGGCACAGTGCCTTATTATCGCTGTTTTTCGGCGTCGCTGCGAGTCCCCTAATCGAGGTACAGTAAAACCTTTGAAATATGCCGAACCACTAAAATACGGGACGTTGATCCGTCGTTACAAGCGATTTTTTGCCGATATCGAAACCGCCGATGGCAAAAGCTTGACGATACACTGCCCAAACACGGGTTCGATGAAAAATTGTCAGGTGGCGGGAAGCCGTTGTTGGTATTCGTTGACTAACAATCCGAAACGCAAATTGCCGGGTACATTGGAGCGGGTGACTACCCATTTTGGCAACCTCGCAGGAGTCAATACTGGCCTGCCGAACAAGCTAGTTCGCGAGGCTATCGAGGAAAATAGAATCGAACAATTTGCCGGATTTACCGAACTTCGATCGGAAGTCCGCTACGGCGAGGAAAATAGCCGCATCGACCTGCTGTTACAGGGGCCGCAGGGGGCTTGTTATATTGAAGTAAAGAGCGTCACGCTGGACATGGGCGATGGTTTGGCACTGTTTCCCGATGCCGTCACCTCAAGGGGCACTAAACACCTGCGTGAATTGATGGCGATGGCTGCCGCCGGGCACCGCGCGGTATTGTTTTTCTGTGTTCAGCTGAGTGCCGCTGAGCGCGTTGCCATCGCTAAAGATATAGATCCGGAGTATGCGAAAACGCTCGATTTAGCGATGCGTTCGGGGGTCGAAGTGATGGCCTGGCAATGCGAATTTACGCCGCACAGTAGCCGTCTTTTAAGGCCATTGCCGATGGCGCTTTGAAACAGCGGCCATCACCGAGCTAGTCAGTAGTTTAAAGAGGCCGGCTGTGGCGACTGCTGCCATTGGACGCTGTAATGACCAGTAGCGTAAACTGGCGTTTGGGAATTTTATCTAGCGGAGAACTCAGTGAGCCAACCACCCACTGCACAGATTGAGGCTGCGAAAGGCGATGAAGACATTGTTTTTGGCGCCACAGAAAGGCATCTGGTGTCGTGGGAGAATGTTTCGCAGAGCTCGTCCGATGCGCCCTGTTTTATCCATCGCGAGGTCGCGCCGGCGCTCGCCGACTTGCGCAGTCGAGCCGCCGAACAGGGCTTTGATTTATGCGTGTGCAGCGGTTACCGATCGTTCCAGCGCCAGTCGGTGATTTGGAATGACAAACTGAGTGGCCGCCGTCCGCTGCTCGATAAGATGAGCCGTCCGCTGCAACTCGACGGGCTCTCCGATTGGGATCGAGTTGAGGCGGTGTTGCGATGGTCTGCCTTACCTGGCGCTTCTCGGCACCATTGGGGTACCGATATCGATGTTTACGACGCCGCAGCCATGCCACAGGGATACCGCCTGCAGTTGATTCCAAAGGAGACCGAAGCCGGCGGTGTCTTCGCGTCGATGCACGCCTGGCTCGATACCGAATTGGCGGCTGGGAGTGATTTTTATCGACCCTACGCGCAGGATCATGGCGGAGTTTCGCCCGAGCGCTGGCATTTGAGCTATGCGCCCTTGGCACGCTATTATGCCGCGCAGCACAACCCCGAGGCACTGGCGCAGCGCCTACGAGATGCTAACATCAGCCAACTCGATACAGTGTTAAAGCACCTGGATGTGATTTATCAGCGTTTTAT
>CAJIZO010000114.1 GCA_905181995.1 Flavobacteriaceae bacterium TMED48 | reverse complement strand
AGACAGCGACGCTTTGCCAGCAACCGCAGCCACCTCACCAGCGAGCCCCTCGGCTTTAACAACGGCATCGGCGGTCGTCTGAAGCGCAGCTTCACTCGACTCACTGGACCGTTCGTCTGCCACCACGGCGCCCGCGCCCGAGCCCAAAAACCATGCCAACATCAAAACATATCGCATCAAATACACTCCACAGAAAGACCCTAATTCGGTACAACTCAATCTTCGCGGTTAAAAATAACCGCGACGGAAACAAAAAACAGCTTGTTCTACAGACTTTATATACTAATCACTATACCATTCTGCGGCGTATAAAAAAACTCAACGATCTACACCTTGGAGACCCAATGATTCCTGTATTACTGCCATCGCTTGCCCTTATAACGGGCATTGTCGGACTACTATTGGGAGCCGATAAGTTCGTCGCTGGCGCCGCCGCCGCCGCGCGCAATTTCGGCATCTCCGCGATGGTTATCGGCCTCACGGTGGTCTCCATCGGCACCTCTGCGCCGGAAATCATCGTTTCGTTCAATGCCGCTCTCGACGGCGCGGGTGAACTCGCCGTCGGCAATGCGATCGGCTCTAACTTAGCCAACATCGGACTGGTACTTGGCATTACCGCGCTGATCGCACCGCTACCGGTCAGTCGTCACCTGCTGCGCGAGGAGAGCCCGGTGCTACTGGTTATTACCGCGCTCGCCGGACTCTGCCTCTACGATGGCGCACTCAACCGCGTAGAGAGCGTGCTACTGGCGCTGCTGGTCATACCACTGCTGGTTATGGTGGTCAAATACAAGCGCGAACACAGCGATGACAACAGCTCAGAAAGTGACAGCAGTGAAATCCCAGAGCTCAGTTCAAAGGCCGCAGCTCTGTGGTTTTTAGGCGGCCTCATCCTGTTGTTAGTGAGCGCTAGAATCACCGTTTGGGGCGCGCGCGAAATCGCTGTTATTTGGGGCATTAGCGACTTGGTCATCGGCCTGACCGTGGTCGCGATTGGCACCAGCCTGCCGGAACTCGCCGCCTCGGTAGTCAGCGCCCTCCGCGGCCACCACGACATTGCGGTCGGCAACGTGTTTGGCTCCAATTTATTTAATCTCATGCTGGTCATGACAACCGCCGGCGCCATCGCGCCAATTGAACTCAGCGCCGAGGTGTTTTTACGCGACTATTTAAGTATGGCGCTGATGACCGTCATGCTGGTGTTGTTTGTTGCCGTGGCGCTGCGCAGGGGTAGCAATGGCGAACGACCCGCCCTAATCTCGCGACCCCTAGGCGCGGTTTTGCTGGCCGGCTATATAGGCTATTATGGGGTTCTGTGGATAACGCTGTCGACGGGTTAATCGCTGCTAATCGCGCAGAGTCGCCACCAACTGGATTGGCGGCGCACTAACTTTTTGACATAAATCAATAGACTACGCCCATGACATCGACGGACTATCGCAGTTCTGCTGCTCGAACCATACGCTTAGAAACCGACGCAATCGCCGCTATGGGCGCGACAATAGATGATCGTTTCGACCGCGCATGCGAACTTCTTCTGGCGTGCAGTGGGCGCGTGGTGGTCACCGGCATGGGCAAATCGGGCCACATTGCTAACAAAATAGCTGCCACCCTCGCCAGTACCGGTACCCCGGCGTTTTTTGTGCACCCGGGCGAAGCCTGCCATGGCGATCTGGGGATGATCACGCGCAACGACGTGGTCATTGCCATCTCTAGCTCCGGTTCAACCGCAGAAATTGTCACCTTGCTGCCCTTGATCAAGCGACTCGGCATCCCCTTGGTTAGCATGACCGGCAATCCCGATTCAGCTCTGGCCGAGGCGGCTACCACCAACCTCAGTATCGAAGTGGCACGCGAGGCATGCCCGCTCAATCTCGCGCCTACCACGAGCACCACGGTGACCTTGGTACTGGGCGATGCCCTCGCCATCGCCCTTCTTGAAGCACGCGGCTTTAGCGCCGAAGATTTCGCCTTCTCACACCCCGGCGGCGCCCTCGGCCGCAAGTTGCTCCTGCGGGTGGAAGACATTATGCACAGCGATCACCAAGTGCCGCAGGTCATCGCCTCGCAGCCAGTGCGTGACGCGCTCGTCGAGATGACGGCAAAAGGCTTTGGCATGACCGCAATAGTTGATGATCAACAGCGCCTAGTCGGGGTGTTTACCGACGGCGATTTGCGTCGAATGGTCGACCAGGGGGTCGACATCGACAGCAGCACTATGCAGCAAGTGATGTCGGTCCAACCAAAAACCGTGCGCGGTGAGATCCTTGCAGCCGAAGCGCTCAAAGTCATGGAAGATCTATCGATTACGGCTTTGTTGGTCGAGAATCACGAGCAGCGCGCAATCGGCGTGCTGCATATGCACGATCTTCTTCGCGCCGGAGTGGTCTAAAAATGTCTATCAGCCAGCGCATAATCCAGTCTGTCCCCGCCACCGTCCGCGATGCGGCGGCCAACATTCGGCTGCTACTGGTTGACGTCGATGGCGTGCTAACCGACGGTAAACTCTATTACGGCAACGCCGGCGAAGAGTTAAAGGCGTTTAATATCCAAGACGGCCTCGGCATCAAACTGTTAAAAACCGCCGGCATCGAGGTGGGTATTATTACCGGCCGGGTGTCAAAACTGCTCGAGCGACGCGCCAAAGAGCTCGGAATGCACCCGGTGATTCAAGGCCGCGAGGACAAACTGCAAGCCCTCGATGAGCTAGGCGATCAATATGCGCGGCACGAAATCGCTTTTGTCGGCGATGATTTGCCGGATATCGCGGTAATTAGTGCGGTCGGCCTCGGGCTTTGCGTCGCCAACGCCAACGCCGCAGTGGTCGATTGTGCCGACTGGCAAACCAAGGCCCCGGGCGGTTCTGGCGCGATTCGCGAAGTCGCCGAAATGCTGCTTGCGGCGCAGGGTAAACTCGACGCGTTGCTGGCGGCCTACCGATGATTAAACCGTTCGTACTGATGGCGACTGCGGCGACCATGATCGCAACTTTTTTGTTGATCTGGGATTCGCCACCGGAATCCTTTTTACGCCAACCCACTGGGCAGGTCGAGCAGGCACCAGTAGCCGACAGTTATATGCGCGATGTCCAAATGCGTGCTTTTTCGGTAAGCGGCACGCAACAGTTTGCCATCCTTGCCGAGCAGATAGACCTGTTTACCGGCAAACAGGAAGCCTATCTGGTCAAACCGCTGATATCGAGTCGCGAAAATAGCCCAGACCAATTGTCGATTACAGCTAGCCTAGGGGTGCTGGATCGCGCCAAAAATCGCTTTATGCTGAGCGGTGATGTGCGCCTAGAGACTTACCCGCCACCGCGCACCACGGTTCTAACAACCGACCAGTTGAGCTACTTTGGCGATACGGGCCTAGTCGCCAGCGAGGCACTTTTTGAGCTCACCAATCAACAAGCAAGGATTCGCGGCAAGGGTCTGACAGCCGATATACAGAACCGCATCTACCGGTTCGAAGAGCAAGTGAGTGCGGTGTATGACGTTCGCTAAATGCACTATGGCGCTATTCGCCGGGATCGTCCTATGGCCACTGGCGTCCGCAGCGCAGTCCCTAGACAGTCAAGCGCCGATCGTTATCGACGCGGATAGTGGCGTGCGCAACGAACGTACCGGCGTCACCGAATACATCGGCAACGTCAATATTTCCCAGGGAGATCTATCGATAGCTGCCGACCGCGTGACCATCATGTATAGAGATAACCAAGTCGCAACGATCCGCTGCGAGGGCGATCCTGCCATCTTTAGGCACCACGTCGACGCCGACAATGACCACTTGGTCGGCATGGCGCAATCGATCGACTACTCGCTCCTAGCACAGACCATCGACCTTACCAGTAATGCATCGCTGTCGCGCAACGGCACCAACCTCAAAGGCGACACCATCCACTACGACTTAAAGAATGAAATATGGCGCGCGCGGGGCAACGATACCGCCGATCAAAAGCGCATTCAATTGGTGATTCCTCCCTCCGCATCGATCGATCCAGCGACCCCTGTCGAACGCGACGCAACGGATACTCAGCCATGAAAATGTTAGAAGCGCACAACTTGGCAAAGTCATACGCTAAAAGACCGGTGGTCAAAGACGTCTCCCTAACGGTCAAACAAGGCGAAATTGTCGGTTTACTGGGGCCCAATGGCGCCGGCAAGACCACCTGTTTTTATATGCTGATCGGCCTGATTGAGCAGGACAGTGGCCGCATCACTATCGATGGCGAGGACATTGGAACGCTGCCGATGCACGGCCGCGCTCAACGCGGCCTCGGCTATCTCCCCCAGGAGCCGTCAATCTTTCG
>CAJIZO010000113.1 GCA_905181995.1 Flavobacteriaceae bacterium TMED48 | reverse complement strand
GGTATTAAAGCTGGCAGGCGTTGAAGGGGGGTTGGAAAACAACCTGTTCAATGGCAAAGCCAAGGTCTACAACGGAGAACAGGAACTGTTGCAGGCGTTGGATTCAACGACGCCGGTATTTGAGAATTTTGACATGATTGTGGTGCGCTACGAAGGCCCATTCGGTGCCCCCGGTATGCCAGAAATGCTCGATTCCACCTCGCGGATCACGGCTCTTTGCCGAGAACAAAATATCGTCGTAGGGTTGATGACTGATGGCCGCTTTTCAGGCGGTTCGGTCGGGTTGGTGATTGGCCATGTCGGGCCCGAGGCCGCAGCTGGAGGCGCCATTGGTCTGATCGAAAACGGTGATGATATCGTCGTCGACCTAAATAAAAACGAGTTGTACTGTGAACAGTTGGCCGATGGGAAAATCTATCGACAACGCAAATCGCTCTGGGAGCAACAGGTCGCCGAAAACGCTGGAATCCACCCCTGCGTTGGCGAGGCCGACACCCGATTACTAAATAGAATGCGCTGCTCGGCGGTATCTGCAGTGTTTGGTGCGGGTATGCATCCCGATCGAATGGTGTGGGTAAAAGACCCTCGTCAGGTGGAAAAATCTGACTTTGAACCGAGCAATAAATTTAAATAATCGCGGTTTATCGATCGACTTTTGCGGCACTGAATACCGGGTGCTGATCGAGACGCGCGCTACAAGAGGCGCTTCACACGATGCGCAGCGCGCTGCATTGGCAGGACAATTATGTCTAGGGAGTTTTTATGGATTTGGGGTTTATATCGGCATCGCTGATCAATTTAGCGATTAATTTAAGTTATTCCATCCTCGCTTTGGTAGTCGGCGTCTACGGTTTGCTGTGGGTTGACGACAAACTATTGAAAAACATCGATCTCGAAGAGGAAATGAAAAAGGGCAACGTGGCGGTGGCGATTTTTGCCTCGACGATCCTAATTTTTGTGGCTTTGATTATCGCCTTTGGCTTTCGAGGCTAGGCATGTCGCTCAGCGACGGTCGCGTTACGGTGGTGTTGTTTTTTGCCATTTGCGGGGTGGTGCTTGGCAACGGACTGCTCGCTGGCAATGGCGATCGGCGTCCTTCGCTGTCGCCGTCTGAACTCGACCCGCTATCGCGACCAAACACTCTATTACCTGCCCGATTACCTGCCCGATCACCTGCCCAGTCACCGGCGGAACCGCCAGATTGGAGTGAATCGTCTGAGCACTCAGAGGGACCTAATTATGCCGCCGCGAGCCTCGACATACTGCCCCTCGACGCCCGGCTCGAGGGTCGGCAACTCGCTCAACGCTTGGCGACGCTGCGGGGCAGAGAGCAAGTGATTCCGTTGGGCACGCGCGCGGTGGGTATTTATTCTATGTCGGCGCCTTCGGTTGCTGGAGATCACCGCTTAGTGAACGACTATCTCGAGGGTTTTCAGCCCTACCCGGTGACTAATCCGATGCTACCGCTTTACGCGTTGGCTCAACGCAAGCAGTACCAGCTCGATGCGCAACAGTACGCTGGACGGCAAGAGGTCTGGCAGACCAGTCGCGAGGCCTATGCCTTTGCTCGCGGTGACTGTGAAGATCATGCGTTGATCCTTGCCGACTGGTTGATGGCGATGGGCGAAGACGCGCGAGTGGTACTCGGTGATTATCGCGGCGGTGGGCACGCCTGGGTGGTGTTGTTTAAAAATGGACAGGAATATTTACTCGAAGCCACCAAAAAATCCGGATTATCGCGCAGTAAACCCTATCCTCTAGCGTCTCTGCATCGTGACTATCACCCGCAACTGATGTTTAACCGCTACGATTTTTGGCAAAATCAGGGCTCCAAATACACCACTCGCTACGCTGGCAGTGCATGGCGCAAACAGAGTCATTATCGTCCTGCACTGTGATCGATGGCCGCTCAATACCGTCTTGACCTGCGTCTTACCCAAAACGAGAGGGTTCCAAACACGGCTCTAGGGTAGTTCAAATACATAGAGTGCGTTGCCGCCCTCCGGTTGATAAATATCTGGGCTGGCGGTCGCGGTCAGCGCTCTAAAGACTCCCATGCCGGTAGTTACGGCGATGAACTGTCGGCCATCAACGGCGTAGGTGATCGGAAAGCCGTGCAGTGCTGTCGGCAATCGAGTTTGCCACAGCAAGCGGCCCGTCTCGGTATCAAAGGCGTTAAAATAACGGTCTAGGTCGCCGATGAAAACCAGTTTCCCGCCGGTGGTGAGTGCCGAGGTTAAAAACATCGCCGGTTGCTGATGGACCCATTTTTCGGTGATCGGGTCGAGCCCAATGGCGACTAATTTGCCGAGCATATCGCCGACGCCCGGCATTGGATAGGTTTTAGAGTCGCCACCAAAGCCACCACCACCGGTGACCATGTCGACTTTGCGGCCGACCATATCCGAGCACAGTTGATGCATTGGAATGATGATCGCGTGATGGGGTCGATCGTACGCCGCTGCTTGCCAGTTGTGGCCGCCATAAATGCCTGGGCAGGCGGTAAAAGGCTGGTCGATATTGGCGTCGAGAATGTCTTGGCGGTAGATCAGGCGGCCGTTGACACGATCTATAGACTGATAAATATTTTGAGGTATGGTTTCAAAAAGTTCTAGAAACCGGCCATTAGAACGCTGCAGTTTCCAGAGTATGCCGTCTTTGCCAATGGTGTACAGCACGCGATCAGCTTCTGCGTCGCCACGATTGATGAGGATCCGTTCAAAGCCCACTTCCATATCGATGGTCTCTCCGGGCACGTGTTGAAAGTACCAGGCGATAGCGCCAGTATTGGGATTGATGGCGAGCGTTGAATTGGTGTACAGGGCAGCTTGATGGGGTGTCATGCCGCGACTGGCGGCAACCCATGGCTTGGCTTGCGAGGTGCCGATGTAAAATAGATTGAGCGCCGCATCGTAGCTACCGGGAATCCAGGTATCGCCGCCAGCGCGGTGCGTTGGCGCTAAATCGCCCCAGCTATCGCTGTTGGGATCGCCCGGCAGGGCGATGGTCGAGGTACGCCAAAGCTCCTCGCCCGTCTCAGGGTCGTGACCAGTGATAAAGCAGCCGCTTGCAACGAAGCGCTCGCAGCCATTGATGCCACTGACGATCACCCCGTTGGCGACAATCGGCCCGCTGGTATGGGTCAGGCCATCGCGATAATCTGCCTTGACGGTCCTCCAGACGAGCTTGCCGGTACGCGCGTCGATGGCGATCAGCGCGGCATCGTAGGTGGCCATAAATAGCTTGTCACCATACAGGGCTATGTTGCGCGTCGGACCGCCGAGGGTTCGCGATGCGTCGGGAAAATCATATTCAAACGTCCAAATTAGATCGCCATTGGTGGCGTCTAACGCCTGAATCATATTGCCGGGATGGGTTACAAACATGATTCCCTGACTGACCAGCGGGGTGCCTTGGTTACTGCCTTGATTGATGCTCATCGACCAGGCCAAGCCAAGATCGCCAACATTGTCGCGGTTGACTGTTTTGAGCGGGCTATAGCCCTGACCATCCAATGTGCGTCGCCACGACGGCCAATCGGCAGCGGCCGGTTGCGCCAGCGCGGCGTCGTCAATCGAGGCAAAGCGCTTTACTTGACGGTTGTTAAAGCGCGTTTTTCGCCGGTCGAGTTGGTCGACGGTATTGGCGTCTGAGAAGGCAACGAAACCTTGCAAGCTCGGAGTCGCTGGCTGGGCTTCTAGCGTCGGTTGTTGGTCTTGGGTGGTCTGGCCCGGCGATGTTTCCTCGGGGCTTTTGGCGGTTGTCTGAACGATCTCAGAAACCTCGAGGATATGGCGTTGAATCGCTTGATAGTCCGCGTCGCTCAAGCGACCGGTATTGCCGGGGGGCATTGAGCTAACAATTTTTTCATACAGAGCATCGACGCCGAGCGCGCGCCATTTTTTGACAAATGCATCGCCGCTCAGCGAACTGCCATGGGCAGATCCTCGCAATGAGACTGAATGACAATCGGCGCAGTGTTGTCGATAGATTTGGCGGTCGCTCTCTGCTGCCAACGGGTGATCATGCGTAACGGCAAAAAAAAGTATGCCGATAATCCATAAACGCTGTGCGGTCATCTGTACCTCTTAATTATTTTTATGAGGGTATTTGCCCGGGCTGATACCGCTGGCTATCG
>CAJIZO010000112.1 GCA_905181995.1 Flavobacteriaceae bacterium TMED48 | reverse complement strand
CGCGAGATATCGCCGGCGCTAGAGATGGATCAAGGTCTCGGGCATAAAAATGGCGATGCCTTGATGAACCCTAAAGCATGAAAACTTAATTGTGACAATCTAAGTCAGCGGCGCTGTTTCAGCATTCGGCTCGTAGAGGCAGATATTTGCCAAGTGCTGTATCTGCTTTTCAAGCAACAATTGCCGCTCCTCTGTGAACGCTTGCAGCGCGTAGCAATCTTTGTCATAGGTGACAAAACGGGCGATCGTCGATAGTTGATCGCCGTCGTAGAGGGTGGTGTGCAGGACGATCATGCCATCGTGTAATTTTTCGGCGAGCTGAATGGATTGCTGTTTAAGTCGCCCCATCTGTTCGTGGTAACTAAAAATGGGCACCATGGCAACGTTGTCGCTGCAAAGCGTCCAGGCGATTTCTAGATCGATACCCCGCTGATCAGATAGCCTCTCGAGCAGTTGCTGGAGTGAATACACCGCCATTAAACAGATCAATAGATGTTGTTTGGAACATTCGGTCGAGCGAATATAGAAATTAATCGTTCCCTCTGCGCCTTCGATGCGATGACCTCCATAGAGTTCAAGTGTGCGTAGCGTGCAGTAATCCAGGGTTTCAAATAGCCGTTCTAAATTGTCTCGGTTGAGTTGCGCGCTGAGGCGTTGACGGTTGATTAACTTGGCGCTGACCAAGGTGCAAAAATAGCCATTGCTGCTCTCGTTGTCGCCCTCTAGCGACAGCGCCAAAAGGGGTTCAAGGCGTTTTTCCAACGCATTTATTTCATCACCCAGCGTGGCGCTATTGCCGGGTAGGCGATTGACCAGCACTGCGATCCGTCGTGACAACTGCTCGCTATAACGGTAGCAGCCGTAGGTGACCAGGCCGGTAAATAGAACCCACAGCAGCAGCCAATAAAGAGTTGAACGTTGGTGAGTGGCGATGATCAGGCCGCGATCTACGGTGATCTCAACGCGTCCTCCCGACGTTTCACGCACCTCAATCGGGCGGCTAAAAATCGCTAATTCAGACGGACTGCGATCGCTGCGTGCGCTCTGTGCCTTTAACTGGTCGGTCTGGTCAAAAAAACTGGCGCTGTGTATCAGCGGGTCTTCGGTGGCCTTTTGTAACGCTACTTGAATGCTGATGGTGTCGTTATTGAGCGCTGCGCTGGGCACTTTGTCGAGGAGTCGATCGAGTGTTGCCGTGCTTTTAAACTGCAACGCATTGTTGGCGAGGTTGTCGCTGTGGTGCTTGAGGAGCAGCCAACTGAGGAGTCCAAACAGGACGCCAACAGACAGGACTAACGCAGGCAGTTTTTTTGCCATTGAGTGGTGGCGCATGATCGACGATTCTTGTGCAGATTTATTTTGCGAAACATTCTATCCTATTCCCGTGGCTTTTATATAATAGCCCCCAATTTTTAACGAGTTCATGTCAGTGAAAGACATCATATTGATCAATGTGTTTGGCGCGGATCAGCCGGGTATTACCAGTCAGGTCACGCAGGTTTTGGCAAACTTTGATGCCAGCGTATTAGACATTGGTCAGGCGGTTATTCACGATCAGTTAAATTTGGGTATCCTAGCGGCGGTGCCCGATGCAGGCGTTACGGAGGCGGTAACCGCGGCCGTCAGCGAGCGCATAAAAAGACTCGATATGCGCGTTAAATTCCTCCCTATTTCGATTCAGCAGTACCGAGACTGGGTCGATCAGCAGGGTAAGAAACGCCATATTGTGACTCTTTTAGCGCGCAAGATCGAGGCGCGCCATCTCGCTGCGGTGACCGAGATCACCGCTGATTTAGGTCTAAATATCGACAAGATCGTGCGCCTATCGGGGCGCGTGCCGTTGGGTGCCGATGAAACTCTGGGCCGTGCCTGCATCGAGTTCTCAGCTCGCGGCGAACCCCGAGATGCCGAATTATTGCGCACTTCGCTGCTCGAGTTGGCCGGTCTTTACAATATCGATATCGCTTACCAGCAGGATACTATCTACCGTCGAAGTCGGCAGTTAGTGGTGTTCGATATGGATTCGACACTGATCGATGCCGAGGTGATCGATGAACTTGCCCATGAAGCAGGAGTCGGTCAACAGGTGGCTGCGATCACCGAGGCGGCGATGCAGGGAGAGTTGGATTTTGAGCAGAGTTTTAGGCAGCGTCTGGCCCTGCTGGAAGGATTGCCGGTCGATGTCTTGCAGTCGGTCGCAAAGCGTCTGAGACTGAATGAGGGGGCCGAGTATTTGATCAAACGGCTTAAACAACTCGGCTTTAAAACGGCGATTGTATCCGGTGGATTTATTTATTTTGCACGCTACCTGCAGTCTATCCTCGGCGTTGACTACGTCTATGCCAACGAACTCGACACCCATGATGGGCATGTTACGGGGCGCGTAAGTGGCACTATTATCGATGGGCAGATGAAGGCCCAGTTGCTGCGAGAATTGGCCCATCGCGAGGGGCTCCGGTTAGAGCAGGTCATTGCGGTGGGCGATGGTGCCAACGATTTGCCGATGTTGCAGATTGCTGGTTTGGGTATCGCATTTCGAGCCAAGCCTTTAGTGGTGGCCTCGGCGCAGCAATCAATTTCCAATCTCGGTCTCGACGGCATTCTGTACTTGCTCGGTTACAGCGATCGCGCTATCGATGTGTTAGATGACTAATGCGCTCGATGGGTCGCGGCGAATTCCTCGCGAAGGTGATTGCGTGGATGGAAAAATGGCCAACTTTTTGGGCGCTTCGGTTATTATGAACGCTTTCTATCGAGAGACGACGTAACTATGGCCAATTATTCCACCAATGAGTTCCGATCTGGGCTAAAAGTGATGTTCGAAAAAGAGCCCTGTTCTATATTGGAAAATGAATTTGTCAAACCCGGCAAGGGGCAGGCCTTTAGTCGCGTTAAGTTGCGCAATCTAAAAACCGGACGGGTATTAGAAAAAACCTTTAAGTCTGGCGAATCGCTGGAGGCTGCCGACGTGATGGATACCGACATGCAGTATCTCTATAACGATGGCGATTTTTGGTACTTTATGGAGCCACAGACTTTTGAACAGCACCAGGCCGACGAAAAGGCAGTGGGCGAGGCGTCTCAATGGCTAAGGGAGCAGGATGTCTGCGTTGTCACTCTTTACAACGGCGCGCCACTCTCGGTAACGCCGCCGAATCACGTCGACCTAGAGATCTTAGAAACTGATCCTGGACTGCGCGGAGACACCGCCACGGGCGGCACCAAGCCGGCAATTTTAAGTACTGGGGCGGTGATTAAAGTACCACTGTTTCTTGAACAGAATGAAGTTGTGCGCGTCGATACGCGCACTGGCGAGTACCTTGGCCGCGCCAAAGATTAAAGCTCGCGGCGTCGGTTGGGTGCGCGTGCGGTCGATCGCCATCGTGTTGGGCTAAAGGCGATGGAGGGCGAGTGGCGCGCAGCGATTGACCGGCCGACCCTCGAGTATCGCGCTCATGTCATGCAGACGATGCGTACCTTTTTGTCTTCGCGCGGGGTGCTCGAAGTCGATGTGCCGGCACTCGGTCGGCACGCGGTGACCGACCCTCACATCGACAGTATCGCGACCGGCGATTTTTCCTCTGAGGGGTTTTTGCAGAGCTCGCCGGAATTTTATATGAAGCGTCTGCTGGCGTCGGGCAGCGGCGATATTTTCAGTTTGGGTAAAGCCTTTCGTGCAGGCGAGACTGGGCCGCGCCACAACGTTGAATTTACGCTTTTGGAATGGTACCGCGTCGACTGGGATGAACACCAGTTAATGGCCGAGTTGGCCGATTTAGTGACTCATCTTTGGCCTGAAGTGGGCAGTTTAACGCTCAGTTACGGTGAGGCCTTTGAACAGCATGTGCAGATCAACCCGCATACTGCGTCCCTGACTCAATTGCGCCTTGCGGCAGTTGCGCAGGGTGCCGAGCGCTGGCACGACGCGTCCCGTGCCAACTGTCTTGATGTACTGTTTAACCTGTGCGTCGAGCCGCTATTACCCCGCGGACTGGTCTTTCTCTACGATTATCCGGCCTGTCAGGCCGGGCTGTCGCAGTTGTATCAAAATCGCGAGGGCCAGCAGGTGAGCCGTCGTTTTGAGGTCTATTTAAACAATCTAGAACTGGCAAATGGTTACTTTGAGCTAACCGATGCCGTCGAGCAACGGCGCCGATTTGATGACGATTTGGCGGCTAGAATCGCCAGCGACAAACCGCCGGTCGCTCAGGACGAGCGACTTTTGCAGGCGCTGGAGGCGGGATTGCCGAGTTGTGCGGGTGTCGCGCTGGGCGTCGATCGATTGATCATGCAATTACTCGAGATTCCAACGATTGACCTGACGATGCCATTCAATTGGGCTCGCCGTTGATCGCCTTTGGTGGTCGGGCTGGTTCGGCGCGGGTGTGCCGTTATTGGCAATTAAAATAGTGGTTCATTGCCATGGCCGGTTCGTCGCTTTGCGTATCGCCGACCACGCGGGCTGGCACGCCGGCGACGATGGCGTGTTTGGCGACCGGTTTTAAGACCACGCTTGAGGCCGCAACCATAGCGCCGCAGCCAATACTGATGTTGCCGAGAATCTTGGCTCCCGGGCCTATCAGCACACCATGGCCAATTTTAGGGTGGCGGTCACCGCTTTCCTTGCCGGTGCCGCCGAGGGTCACAGATTGCATGATCGAGACCGCATCTTCGATCACCGCGGTCTCACCGATAACCAGTCCAGAGGCATGATCTAGCATGATGCCACAACCTATTTTTGCAGCGGGGTGAATGTCGATGCCAAAGCGCAGAGAAATCTGTGACTGCAACAGCAGCGCTAGCGAACGACGTTCACCAAGCCACAGTCGGTGGGCCACGCGATAGGCTTGAAGCGCGATAAAACCCTTGTAAAAGAGAAACACCGACAGGCTCATTTTACAGGCTGAATCGCGCTCAAAGGTGGCGCAAATATCGGCGGCGGCAGCGCTGATAAAGGCTGAGTCCGTGTCGATGCCGCGCAGAATTTCACAGATCAATGCCTCGCTGAGTAGGTCGCAGACGAGTTCGCCAGACAGCCGGTTGGTCAGCGCGCTACCGAGGTCGTGATGATCGAGGACGGCGCCCTGCAGGTACTCTTTAAGTAGCGGTTCGCGAGCACTCTCGCGCGCCGCTTGAGCGCTAATGTCACGCCATAGCGCCGTGGTTGCAATATTTGTCATCGGTATCATGGGCGCATTTTGCGGCACGGCTAGTAATTATTCCAGCCCGTTCTTGCAATACACCAAACGTCGACCTGCCGCGCGCCAGCCGCCAGGAGAGAATGGGTCATAGACGCGGCGGTTGCGCCGGTGGTGACAACGTCGTCGAGTATGGCGATGCGCGCTTGGTCGAGTGGTATGCGGCAGTTAAACGCATCGGCAACGGCGCGCTTGCGATTAATTTTAGACTGTCGGCGCTGCGGGGGTGCACTGCCGGTGCGCCGACATATATCGCAGCGCAGTTGTATTTCCGGTAACGCCTGAGTTAGGTGGCGACCGAGAAGTTCGCATTGGTTAAAACCGCGGCGAAGCTGCTTCGACCAGTGCAGTGGCACGGGCACCAATAGATCGGGTAGGCGTCGTCGATAAGCGCGGTGAAATACGCTGGCACACTGCAACGCGAGTTGGCGGGTGACCGGCGCATAGGCATCGCGTTTTACGTCGCCGATCAAGTAATTCATCGGCGGGAGGCAGTGAAGAGCGGCGATGCAGCGCTCGTAAGGCGGCGGTGCGGCCGCACAGGCGATGCATAGCTGGGCGTTTTCAAGCGGTAGGGCGCAGCGTTGGCAGCTGTTATGCATCCATGGCAAGGCATCGCTGCAGGCGGCGCAAATCGCAGCGTGTGAGGCTTCTAACGATCCTCTGCAGAGGCTGCACGGACCGGATGGAATATTTTTGAATAAGCGCTTGAGCCAGGCTGCCTGCGCGCGCATAGTCGTTGCCTCGCAATATCGCCTGTTGCGTCTGGTATTTTGTCGCTTTAAGGCCGCGCCTTATGGTGCCGAGCGCATTTTGCTTTGCGGCTACATCGACGGGAGTGCTGGGTGGCCCGATCGTGGTGATCCGTGGCTAGCTCACTTTGAGCGTCGGATCGGACAGCTCGTCGTGCGCGTCGAGTTCCGCTTGATCGTCAATCGAATCGGTTAATCCATAGGCCTCGCTAAGAACCCCACCGGGCACTTTAGGCGCATAGTCCTTGGGGGCTTCTATGCCACCATCATCACCGAATGCCGTGGCCTCGATATCGCTCAGCGATGGGTCGATGCCGGCCCCCTTGAGTATCTGCTGACTAACTTCGGCGCTCGCCAGTCGCAGAGCGCTAGTTGCGAGATGCTCGTGAATGTCTCGATAGCTTTGCGCCATGTTAGTGGTGTGGTGCGACAGGGTGATGAAATGCTCGGTCACCGCCTGTTGATACCGTTTGAGACTCTCTTGGCTGTCGGCGACTTTTTTCTCCAAGTCACGCATTGAGGCACCATCAGACGAATTGTTGCGATTGATGGCGCGCCCAGCCAGGGCACCGAGAATGAAGGCGAAGATTGCGATGCCTGAAATAGTGATCATGTCTGACATAGTAAATGCCCCAAAAAGTACCTTGATAGTGTCGCCAATGGCGGCCATAGACGCAATAGTTTTATTGGTTATTTGACCATGATGGGTAATTTTTCAGCATGCGCGACATTTTCATAGACGTTTGACGCACCTTTTTGTGGGGTTGAATCAGTGCCTGTAGGTAGTTACAGTTTCACCCCCCTAAATACGCGACCGCCAGAGCCATTTTATGCCCAGCCCACAGCAGCGCTACGAAAAAGATTTACGGCGCGCCGACTTTACCGCCGACGCCGCCCAGGCGCTGGCAGTAGAGCGTCTCGACGCGCTCTATTGGCGTTTGCTTAGCCACGCCGAGCGACGACCTTCGTGGCTGCAGAGCGCACTGCCAAAGTTTCTCACGCCGGCATCCTCACTGGCATCGAACCCGGTGGAGCGAGGGCTGTATTTTTGGGGTGGGGTTGGGCGCGGTAAGACCTATCTGATGGATAATTTTTATGATTGTTTGCCGTTTACGGATAAAATGCGCGTGCACTTCCACCGCTTTATGCGTCGAGTTCATTTTGAACTCAAACAGCTAAAAGGCCAGATCAACCCTCTCGAGAAGGTCGCGGATCGGCTCGCCAAGGAAACTCGAATCATCTGTTTTGACGAATTTTTTGTCAGTGATATCACCGACGCAATGATTCTGAGCCTGCTGTTGCAGGCGCTGTTTGAGCGCGGCGTCTGCCTCGTAGCCACCTCCAACATACAGCCCGATCAGTTGTATTATAACGGTCTGCAACGCCAGCGTTTTTTACCAGCCATCGCCTTAATCAATCAGCACTGCGAAATTCTTAACGTCGACGGGGGTACCGATTATCGATTGCGCGCCCTGGAGCGAGCCGAGCTCTTTTACTGCCCAGTCGACGCCATTGCAGACGCGGCGCTAAATGCAACCTTTGGGCGTCTGGTGCACCTCGAGGCCGAGGTTGCGGATGCGGTCGACCTGGAGGTCGAGGGTCGCAATATTAACACCTTAAAGTTAGCCGAAGATATTGTCTGGTTTGATTTTAGCGCGATCTGCGAGGGGCCTCGTAGTCAAAATGATTACATTGAGATTGCGCGGGAATTTCAAGCGGTGTTAATCTCCGCTGTGCCGGCGTTGGGTGCGCACAATGAAGATGCGGCGCGGCGATTTATCAACCTAGTTGACGAGTTCTATGATCGCAACGTCAAGTTGGTGTTGTCGGCACAAAAACCGCTGCATCAGCTTTATGATCAGGGTCGCTTGACCTTTGAATTTCAGCGTACTCAGAGTCGTTTACTGGAAATGCAGAGCCATGATTATTTGAGCCGAGCGCATCGGCCCTAACCCATTGATCGCGCGTCGGGCAGTTTTTTCTAAATAGCTGCTTGCGGGACTTGTAAAACACGCCTCGGGTCTTTACAATTCGCCCCCTTTTTTGGCATACCCTGATTAGGCAAGATGTAATGAAAACGTACAGTGCAAAACCCGAGACAGTAGAACGCGATTGGTTTGTCATAGACGCCGAGGATAAAACCCTGGGTAGATTGGCTGTGGCTGTCGCCACGCGACTGCGTGGTAAGCACAAGCCCGAATATACGCCGCACGTCGACACTGGCGATTACATCGTGGTGGTGAATGCTGAGAAGGTGGCCGTCACCGGCAAGAAAGCCACCGATAAGATTTACTACTCGCACTCGGGTTACCCCGGCGGTATCAAGGACATTAACTTCCAAGATCTGATTGCCAAGGCGCCGGAAAGAGTGATCCAGTCCGCGGTTAAGGGTATGCTTCCACGCGGCCCCTTGGGTCGGGAAATGTTCCGCAAGCTAAAGGTCTACGCCGGCAGCCAGCACCCGCATACAGCGCAGCAACCTCAAACTTTAGAATTGTAACGGAAATCGAAAATGGCAGATACACAATACTACGGAACCGGAAGACGCAAGACGTCTGCTGCGCGAGTTTTTATGACCGCAGGCACGGGTAACATCAAGATCAATGATCGCTCGATAGAAGCCTATTTCGGACGAGAAGTTGCCAGGATGATCGTTCGACAGCCTTTCGACGTGGTCGAGATGGTAGAGAAGTTTGATCTCAATATCACCGTCAATGGCGGCGGTAGCTTTGGCCAAGCAGGCGCTATCCGCCATGGTATCGCGCGGGCTCTGTTACAGTACGATGAGAATTTACGGCCATCACTGCGCAAAGCGGGATTCTTAACCCGCGACGCACGTCAAGTAGAGCGCAAAAAAGTCGGCCTCCACAAGGCGCGCAAGAGACCACAGTTTTCCAAGCGTTAGAGTCGCGCCAAAATATCTGGCCCGAATTTTTATTCGGGCTTTTTTATGTTCTAAAACAAGTGTTTGCTTGGTTCTCAAGAACTCGCGCTGTTGCGCGCCCGAGGCCAATCCATTAGTATGATGCGGATTCGGACACGAGCTGTCTGAAACGCTCTATCCCCTGTATAAAAATGCACAATAAGGAGTTTTCGATTGGATACTATCGATGCCAATGCTAGCGATGTTGATGCCGCGGATGTCAACACCAGTCGCCGGCGTTTTCTGACAGGAGCGACTAGCGTCATTGGTGCTGTTGGCGTTGTCGGCGCGGCGATCCCATTTGTAGCGTCGTGGAAGCCAAGCGCCAAGGCCAAGGCTGCGGGCGCACCAGTAAAAGTTAACGTCGGTAAGTTAGAGGCCGGTGCGAGGCTGGTGGTTGAATGGCGCGGCAAGCCGGTCTACATTGTGCGGCGCACTGCCGAGACGCTGGCTGCGGTCGACGCACTGGGCGACGAGACGCTGAAAGATATGACCTCTATCGATGCTGCACAACCCAGTTATATCAAGGGTTCGGCGCGGGCTCTTGCGGGTAAAGAGGATGTGCTGGTGTTAGTTGGGCTGTGCACACACCTAGGGTGTGCACCCATTTACCGTCCCGATGTCGGCGCGGCCGACCTCGGCGGCGACAGTTGGATGGGTGGCTTTTTCTGCCCATGCCACGGTTCTAAATTCGATCTGTCGGGACGAGTTTATGTAAACGTACCCGCCCCGACTAATCTAGAGATTCCCCCGCATTCGTATGAGTCGGACTCAATCATTGTTATCGGCGTAGACGCGGAGGTTTAATTATGGAGAAACAGCAAGGATTTGGTGCTTGGATCGACGCTCGCCTGCCGACGTTAAAGCGCGAGTGGAATCGGCACATGGCCGAGTATTACGCGCCGAAGAATTTCAATTGGTGGTACTATTTTGGTGTTCTGTCGATGGTGGTACTGGTTATCCAACTGGTCACTGGCATCTGGTTATTAATGAGCTATCAGGGTTCTGCAGAGCAGGCGTTTGCATCGGTAGAATATATCATGCGCGATGTAGAACTTGGGTGGATTATCCGCTATGCCCACTCTACTGGCGCTTCGGCGTTTTTTATCGTCGTATACATGCACATGTTTCGCGGACTCGTGTACGGATCATACAAGGCACCTCGAGAATTAGTCTGGGTATTTGGAATGACCATCTACGTGGCGCTGATGGCAGAAGCCTTCCTTGGCTACGTGCTTCCCTGGGGGCAGATGTCCTATTGGGGTGCACAGGTGATTATTTCGCTGTTTGGCGCCATACCCGTGGTCGGCGAGGATATAGTGCAGTGGATTCGCGGCGATTATTTGATTTCCGGTATTACTTTGAACCGTTTTATGTCGCTGCACGTGGTTGCCATGCCGATCATACTGATCGCGCTGGTGGTGATGCACATCATCGCCCTCCACGATGTCGGGTCGAACAACCCAGACGGTGTGTCGATTAAAAAGTACAAGGATGCCAAAGGTAACCCAATCGATGGTATCCCGTTCTACCCGTACTTTGTGATACACGATCTGGTGCCAATCACGGTATTTCTGTTTGCCTTCTGTTCGGTGTTGTTCTTTATGCCGGAGATGGGCGGCTACTTCCTCGAACATGCGAATTTTGAAATCGCCAATTCGTTAAAGACGCCTGAGCACATCGCGCCGGTATGGTATTTCACGCCTTACTACTCGATGTTGCGGGCTGTACCGGACAAGCTTGGCGGCTTTATGGCCATGGCGGCGGCTATTGCGATTTTATTTGTGTTGCCGTGGCTGGATAGAAGTCCGGTGCGGTCAATGCGCTACAAAGGCAATATTAGCCGCGTGATGATTATCCTCTTCGCCGCCAACTTTATTATCCTCGGCTACCTTGGAGTCAAGGCACCGACGGCCGCTCGCACAGTGCTGGCGCAGATCTGCACGATATTTTATTTTTCCTACTTCATTGGAATTTATTTTTGGACGCGCTACGAAAGAACCCGTCCAGAACCGGATCGTATTACCATGGACGGTGGCATAGGTACCTTTAAGACGCTGTGTGGATTTGCGCTCATCGGGATACTCGTGGTGATACCATTGAAGGTCGTCGGAGCCGAGGGCAAATCTTGCGGGACCATAGATTGTGATGATTTTGACGCCGATTTGGGCAACAACGCTTCGTTGCAGAAGGGTGCTCAAATCGCGGTCAATTACTGCATGGGCTGCCATTCTTTTCAGTATTCTCGCTGGGAGAGGGTGGCTGATGATATCGCCATTCCCCATGGGTTGATGATGGACAATATGGTGTTTACCGGTCAAAAAATCGGAGATTTGATGACTATCGGTATGACCGAAGAAAAGTCCAAGGCTTGGTTTGGTGCGGTGCCACCAGATTTGACGCTGGTGGCGAGATCTCGATCGCCGGAGTGGCTGTATACCTATCTGCGTAATTTTTATGCCGATGACTCTCGGCCGTTGGGGGTCAACAATCGCGTCTACAAAGATGTCGGTATGCCCCATGCGTTGCTCGACTTACAAGGATTGACCGAGTGCGCGCCGGGGCCAATGATGGCCGATAACGGCGGTATTAAGCGCGATTTGAAGTCGGGTGACGACATTTTAGGTGATCCCTGTGGGCGCTTTGCGCAGGTCACCGACGGAGCATTGACGGCATCGGAGTTCGACGCGGCGGTATTTGATCTGGTGAACTTTTTGACCTATATTGCGGAACCCATGGCGCAGCAACGCAAACATATCGGTCGCTTGGTGTTGATGTTTTTGGCGCTGTTGTTGGTCTTTGTGGTGCTGTTAAACCGAGAGTATTGGAAAGGCATCCACTAGGCGCAAAAGGCCGAGTGGGTTGCGCAATAAAACGCCGTAGGCTTGTTTGTGGCGATATGTTTTGGGTGGTGAGTAGCGCCCATTGTTATAAGTACAATAATTGAGAGGTGCGTGTGCGACGATCGTCGATGACATTATTTTCAGATCCGACTTGCCAATACAGTCACAGGGTAAGGATTGTTTTGGCCGAAAAAGGCGTGACCGTGGATATCGAAGATATGGATTCGACCGCCATCACTGAGGAAATTTTTGAGGCTAATCCCTACGGTACTCTGCCGACATTAGTTGACCGCGACTTAGCGTTGTACGAGTCGAAGGTGGTGATGGAATATCTCGACGAACGCTTTCCACACCCACCGTTACTGCCGGTGTACCCGGTGGCTCGGGCGCAAAGTCGATTGTGGATTTTTCGTATAGAGCGCGACTGGTGTACCCTGTCGGATCGAATTATTCGCGATCCTAACGGCAATGATGGCGCCGAGGCGAGAAAAGAATTGCGTGAATCACTGATTGGCGTAGCCTCGATCTTTACCGACTTGCCGTATTTTATGAGCGAGGACTACACGCTGGTGGATTGTTGCCTAGCACCATTGCTTTGGCGATTGCCGCAACTGGGGATAGAGATTCCAGTGATTGCCCAGACTAAGCCCCTGCACAACTACATGAAACGCGTTTTTGAGCGCTCAGCCTTTGAAGAAAGTCTGACCGACTTGGAACGCGAGTTCCATAGCTGATCGGGTTTATTGCATATGCTGTCCAATCGCCCATATCTCATCCGTGCCTTCTACGAATGGATTGTGGATAACGATTGTACGCCCTACGTGGTGGTAGACGCCCATCACGAGAACGTTGAAGTACCGCAAAATTTCGTCACCAACGGTCAGATCATACTCAACATAGCGCCGCGCGCGGTGACCAATTTTGAGATGAATAATGATTTTATTCAGCTATCGACGCGTTTCGGCGGTATTCCGATCGACATTTTTTGTCCAATGGGCTCGATACTGGGTATTTATGCACAGGAAAACGGTCAGGGAATGATGTTTGAACCTGAACCGACCGAGGATCCGACGCCACCGCAGGGTCCCAAGGCGATAACGCCGCCGCCGCCGCCCAAACCGCCGCGTCGAGACAGTCTCAAAAGTAAGCCGTCGCTGCGGGTCATCAAGTAGCGACTGCGGGACTGAAAGAGGTTGCGGGGACAGAGTCGCCGTGGTCAATCGGACGGTTCGCAGGTAAACAGTTATTCGCAGGTAAACAGTTATCAGTATTAAATGGTGCGATAACGGAGGCTC
>CAJIZO010000111.1 GCA_905181995.1 Flavobacteriaceae bacterium TMED48 | reverse complement strand
GCCGGACGCTGAATACCCGACCATGGGTTGCAACGTGCTGGCTATCGGGCCGCGCCGCGCCATCATGCTCGAGAATTTACCCGCCGTTAAATCTGGATTAGAAAGTGCCGGCGTCGACGTCATCACCTACCGTGGGTTAGAAATTAGCCGCAAGGGCGAAGGCGGACCCACCTGCCTTACCCGGCCTCTGCGGAGAGTCTAGGTGCGGTCAACGGACAGTTTTCAGCCAACCTGCTGTGGGGTTGCCAACAATCGCTCGATTGCGCAAATTTAACCGCCACGCGATGGCCGATTAAACCAAGGAGAGTCGACATGAAAGTACTCGTTACACTGGGCATTATGGCCTTTAGCACTACGTTTACAGCGCTGGTGAGCGCCGATGGCCAACGCCCCATGCAGGGCATACCTCCCTCGACAGATTCGCAGGTGACGATGGCCAACTACCGCACCTATCCGATGAGCCAGTGGGCGTTTCGCAATATCGGTGCGCCCCTGAACGTGGTTATGATTCCCCGCGAAGGTGATATATATCCGTTTGAAGACGACTCAGCTGCCACCGCATTGGCCAGCAACTATGTCGACGCGCGCGGCGACACACTGTCTCTGCGGCAATTGTTTGCGGCACAATTTGCCGATGGTTTGGTCGTTGTGCACGGCGACAAACTAGTTTACGAAGAGTATTTTCACGATTTTGGTGAACATGCTCAGCATATCTGGTTTTCTATGACCAAGTCTTTGGTCAGCAGTGCGCTGGGTATACTGGTGGACCAAGGTAGAGTCGATCTTGCGGCATCTCCGGCCAAGTACATACCGGAGCTTGTCGGAAGTGGTTTTGAGCGGGTGTCGATTCAACAGGTGCTCGACCATACAACTGCAATCGACTTTAAAGAAAATTACACCGATCCGACATCAGATTTTTTTCGCCACTACGCGCCGGCGCTGAACATGGCCTGGCTGCCTGGCGCCGCCGATGTGCAACCGGGACAATCAAAAATCTATGGGGTACACGATTTTCTAAGCCAATTCATTCACCCCGATGCGCGCTTAAAACCGGGCGCCGCCTTCGACTACAACTCCAGTAATACCGACCTATTGGGCTGGTTGATCGCTCGCATCAGTGGTCAGGATTTGCAGACCTTTCTGCAGCGCCATATCTGGGCCAAGCTCGGCGCCGAGCACGATGCCTACATGGTGGTCGATCGAGCTTATACGCCGGTGGCTGCAGGGGGCATGAACACCACAACGCGCGACGCCGCGCGCTATGGCATGCTGATTCGCGATCGCGGCGTTTTTGGTGGCCGGCAAGTACTGCCGGCATCCTGGATGGATGCCATCGTCGACATTGACGACCGACATGTGGCTAATATGTCGGCAAACGTCAAATACCGCGACGACCCTTGGCAGGCCTACCACAATATGTGGTGGATTCTAAACGCAGGCAAGGGCGAGTTTTGCGCTGTCGGCATTCATGGACAAGTGATCTACATCAACCGCCACACCGATTCGGTGATGGTGTGGTTTTCAAGTCAGCCGAGGGCATCCGCCGCTGGAAATGAAGTTTTTCACAGCAAACTTCGCGCCGCGCGACACTTGGCAAGCAGGTTGGTGGACGTCGAACAGCCGAACGCCGCGCAGGCCCCGAACAAAAAGCACTAGTCGCGCCGACGACGCAAACGGTTCAAACAGACAATCCGATCAGACGATAAGCGTGCCACCCGCAGACAATTAAACACCAATGCGTAAATAGTGAGTGGTGCATAAAATCAGCGCCTGATCGTCACAGCAAGCCTTGAGGGGTACTGGATAGGTTGCGCTGTTCGGGTAGATCGCTGAGGTACTCAACGAACTCCACTTCAAAACCGGCGGGATCGACAAAGTAGAGGTTTTTTCGGTAGGGCTCATCGGCACCCTGTTTAGCAACGCTAAAGCCAGCAGCGGCCAGTCGCTCGACAACAGCATCAATATTACTGGTGACAAAGGCGAAATGGGCAAGGCCCGGCGTGTGGCCAGCCAAATCCCGGTTTTCACCGTCGCCATCGTCGTTAAACACAAGGTATTGGTAATCGTCGCCAAAGTGCAGCCATTTGCGAGTCTGCCCCGACCAAAGGCCGTCACCGCTGTCACGAATCCGCCAGTGGGGAAATGCAGCTCGGTAAAATGATAGGCTGGCGGCTAGGTCACTGACGACCAAATTCATATGTTCGAGGTACAGCATAGTTCACTCCCTTGGGTTATCCGAAAGACCATGCTAATACCTCAACTTAACTTGAGGTCAAGGGGATTTTTGACTACCATCAAACAGGCTGTTCAGGAGTACAGATCACATGGAGTGGACCGTTGGCAAGGTCGCGCAACGCTGCGGCGTAAACGTCAGTACCTTGCATTTTTACGAGCAAAAGGGGCTGATCTACAGCAGCCGTAACGCCGGTAATCAGCGCCGTTACAAGGCCGATATCTTGCGGCGGGTGGCGGTGATCAAGGCGGCGCAGAAAATGGGTATCAGCCTAGCATCGATCAACAAAGCCTTTGCGAATTTACCCAAGCAGCGCACACCGACCGCCAGCGACTGGCAAAAACTGTCCTCCGGCTGGCAGGCCGAACTCAACGCGCGCATTGCCTACCTCGAGCGTTTGCGGGACTCCCTGACCGGTTGCATCGGCTGTGGTTGTCTGTCGATGACGCGCTGTCCGCTATACAATAAAGACGACAAAATGGGCGCGGGTGGTACCGGGGCGGTGATGTTGGAGCGTGGCGGTCGGATCTGAATCGCACTGGGCCTCATGGTTTCTTGATTTGCGCTCTCTACCCTCAATTCATTGCGTCATAGTATCCATAATTTTGGGCAAATAAACTGGCTGGCATCGAGACAAAACTAATCTGTCGAATTCGACTAGGTCTTACTAAAACGTACCCTGCAGTACAAATTTGAGGGGGTTTATCCGTTAAAATTTACCCTTCACTTGAACACGATAGCTGTAAAACACGGCTTATTGCCATCAGCTTAAAGTGCAAGTGCTAGTGCAAGACGGTTTAGCCCGTATTTTTGTATGACCATGGCGAAAGGCACTAGTCGATATTTATGGGCTGTGCTGGCAATATGGTAGCGGCGTAAGCTAA
>CAJIZO010000110.1 GCA_905181995.1 Flavobacteriaceae bacterium TMED48 | reverse complement strand
TCCTGAGCGGCTGGGTACGAGGGACTTAACTAGTCTAGGTCAAGCGATTCGCAATAGACACCCGTGATTGCGTGGCGCACTTTGTAAAGTCGCGCGGCCCCCTCAGTTGCGCATTCGCTTGTGTGGTGAGTTGTATCTGGCGCGCCTATTAACTCCTGTTTGCTCCTGTCGTATAAGTGGCCATAACTCGTGAGTGCTCTCAACGCATAAACGCTGTTAACTCGTGAGTGCTGTTAACGTATAAACACTAACAGTTAAACCGCGCTGGCGCTTTACCCATGCTGGCACTTTATATGGCTTTAGTGCTGGTGCTGGTGCCGTTGACGATGCTGCGGTTGATAATGGTGCCTTTGATAATGCTGCCTTTTACAATCGTGCCGTTGCTTGTGGTGCCGTTGATTGTGGTGCCGTTGACGATGCTCCGGTTAACAATAGTGCGGTTAACAATTCTGCGGTTAAACATGGTGCGGTTAATAATGGTACTGTAAATAAAGCTACTGTTAATAATGGTACTGTCAATAATGGTGTAGTGCGCGTTTTAGTAGAGTCGCGATTCGCGGTAACCAGACGTCAAAATCATGCGCAACCGACCCGCCGCCTAACCCTGAAATCCGGCGCTGCGTTGAATATGCCATACGTTGTGAATCCTCGGATTGCGCTGAAAGTCGACATCCAAAGTACTAGCGGTAATATTTGCTACTGCGAACTGCCGACTAATCAGGTCATCAAGCTTAAATTTCCTAAAATTATTGGAAAAATACAGGCTCCCCCCAGGGGCCAATTTAGCCATGGTATCCCTGATAAGGTGACCGTGATCACGCTGAACATCCAATGCGGACTGCATTTTCTTCGAATTGGAAAAAGTTGGCGGATCCAACAGTATGAGGTCATAGAGTTCCGACTCCCCGTCTTCCTGAGGTTGTAACCACTCCAAACAATCGACACGCAGTAGTCGATGCCTATCCGGCGACAACTGATTTAAGTCGTAGTTACGCGCCGCCCAGTCGAGATAAGTATTCGACATATCACAACTCAGCGAACTCGCAGCACCAGCAAGAGCAACTTGCACCGAAGCACTGGCGGTGTAGCAAAAAAGATTGAGAAAGCGTTTGCCCCGCGCTTCATCGGCAAGCCGAGCTCGCAGCGGTCGATGATCCAGAAACAAACCGGTATCCAGATAATTGCCTAGGTTCACTTCAAATCTTGCATCGCCCTCTGTGACGATCAATGGTTGACTGGGTTTATCATCAATCCGCTGATATTGGTCATCACCCCGCTGGCGGCGACGTTCTTTATAATGGGTCGCCTGCTTGGCCTGCGGTGCGTAATTGGCTAGCGCATCTTTAACCTCGGCAAACCGTTGCCGGGCATCGCGCTCGTCAATGCTCGCAGGCGCGACGTATTCCTGCACGTGAAAGGCGCCACCATAGACATCGATAGCCACCGCGTACTCGGGCAGATCAGCATCATATAAACGGTAACAATCATTGCCCGAACTAGCCAACCACTTGGCTAGCCTTCGACGATTTTTAACCAGCCGATTAGCGAGCATTTGCGCGCCCTCAGAAAGCACTTTGACTGGTGCTGGCGTGGCTAAGCGCGCTCTTATTTGCGCCGATTTAGAGCGCATATCATCGAACAGTAGTAACTTGCAGGGAATGGTGCCGTTGTAAAATTGGTACTGCCGACTGGGGCTTAAATCGGTCTGTCGGGCAAGGTCTAGGTTGCCGGTAAACATTGCTGCGCGCCAGCCGTGAAAGTTCTTTTGCAGCACAGCACCCAGCTTTTGATACAGCGGCTCCAGTTGTTCAGCGTCACCGAGCCGAGCGCCATAGGGTGGGTTAGTAATCAGCAACCCGCTATCGCCGCTGGCCTTGCCAAACTGATCGAGCGGCTTCAATGCGACCCGTAGGTGATCGTCAAAGCCGCTCGCTTCAATATTGAGTCGCGCCGCCTCGAGCACCCGTGGGTTGGCGTCATAACCTCTAATGTCCAGATTGAACTGGCCGATACCTCGATCGCGGCGCGCCTCGGCATCGGTCACAAGTTCGCTCCACAACGCGTCGTCATGATGCGCCCATGAATGAAAACCAAAGACCGGTCGCAACAGTCCCGGCGCCACGTCCGCGGCCATCATCGCAGCCTCGATCAGCAGCGTACCACTGCCGCACATGGGGTCGATCAAGGCACCCCCAGAAGTGGCAATATCCGTCCAACCAGCGCGCATCAATAGTGCTGCCGCGAGGTTTTCTTTGAGCGGCGCACTGCCCTGCCCCGAGCGGTAACCGCGTCGGTGCAAGCTGGCTCCAGACATATCGAGCGCGACGCTGACACGACCCCGATGCAACCTCGCCTGAATCCGCATCTGGGGATTTTTCAAGTCCACCGAGGGTCTCTCGCCGACAATGCGGCGCAACCGGTCGACGATCGCATCCTTGATGCGCTGTGCGCCAAAAACGCTATTATCGATCAGCTGCGAGGTACCAGAAAATTCTACCGCGATGGTTTTATCCGCGCCAAAGTGTTGTTCCCATGGAATTTCTCCACAGCGATCATAGAGTTGCTCGACGCTGTCCAGAGAAAAATTGTCGAGGGACAACAGTATCCGATTGGCAAGGCGCGACCAAAGACACACGCGGTAGGCCATCTGCTGGGTTCCGGCAAAGTACACAGCTGCGACTGTTTGTTTGACATCGAGTGCGCCCAGTGACTCTAATTCACTCGCCAAAAGTGACTCTAAACCCTTCGGGCAAGTCGCTAACCATTGGCTTTGACGATCGCGGTAAGACACCATTATGAATCCTTCATTACTCTCTGGAATAAAGCCGAACGTCTATATACAAAGAAGATATTCGACAAACTTTCGGTAATTGGTTTTACTAGGGCAGTGCAGAACATCGCAGCACATAGTAAAACTTTTGTTACAAACTTTGTTAAAACGATGAATAAAAATATAGTGAGATTATTTAGACAAAACGTTGCGAAAAAACCGCGGAAACATTGAGTGCGGTGTCTTTCGATTTGTATTATTCACCATAGTACGCCAGTACTTTGCAGGAGTAGTCGATGAAAAAACACAAAAGAGACTTAGCCAATCGTTCGTATTCTAAAGGATATCAAGCATCTGTTCAGGGGCGCTCGCTGAGCACTTGCCCCTACACTATCGATTCTATCATGGCCTATCATTGGTCGCGCGGTTGGCGCGAGGGTCGCGAAGATTTTTGGTCTGGATTTAACCAGCAGGCATTTCAACAAAAGGTTAGCAATCTCCCCTAACCTCACTCGGTGCGCCACCGCATAGGCGGCGCATACTCTGAACAACCCTGACCAATAACAGTTAAGGGGCTGTTGGCGGGTGCTCTTGCTTAGCACCCGCTAACTCTCAGCCAACCCGCTAACTCTCAGCGCACCGGCTAACTCTCAGCGCATCCGCTAACACTCAGCACACCGGCTAACTCTCAGCGCTCCCGCTAACTCTCAGCGCTCCCGCTAACTCTCAGCGCTCCCGCTAACTCTCAGCGCTCCCGCTAACTCTCAGCACACCGGCTAACTCTCAGCACACCGGCTAACTCTCAGCGCATCCGCTAACACTCAGCACACCGGCTAATACTCAGCGCATCTGCCGATATGCAGCGCAATGTACCTGATTTATTGCGCAATGTCCTTTATGTTCCACGCTGGGTCGTTAAGGGTGTGTGTTCAATCGAACTGCGGCATTCGCTGCAGGTCTTCGATCACATGCAACAGGTCGCTCAGCGCGACGGTTACCAGTGCTAGATCGGTGTCGCTGTGACGGCGTTGATCGTCCATCAAACGGCGCCAGCGCGCAATGCTCGGCAGTTGGCGCTGACGCCATTGCTCAATTATGCTGACTGCATCACCGCTACCGCGCGCTAACAATGCCGAGGTCAATTGTCGTCGGTACTGTTCCAACTGATCGAAAAATGACTCGCGCGCCAGATCCTGCCAGCGGGACTGCGGCGCGAACTCAACGATTCTCACCATCAGTTCATCGAGCAGTAGTTCGGTGCCGATCGCCGCGTAAATTTCGGCGACTCGTTCCACCGGTTGCTTTGAGTGCAACGAAATTTCGATGATCCCCAAACTCAAAAACAAATTTTCAGTAAGTGTCTGCATAGCGGCAATCGGGCCTTCGACGACTGTCTGATCGGTGTCGGCGTCTACCGACTGCCAGCTCTGCGGCTGCAGTCCATCCCAGTGTTGCAACAATTGGTGCATCGGCTTGGCAAATTGCTCAATCCCCACCGCACAAGCCAGACCTTTGACTTTATTGCGCAAGAACCAACGCGTCGCGCGCCGCACCAACTTGATTAAAATGTGTAACAGATCGAGTTGTCGCGTCGCCGACACGCCGCTCTCATCAGATTCGATCGACAGCCACAACTCGTCGATCCCAAGCACATTAACAACCACCGTCAATGCCCTGACAACCTCGGCCGCGCTGGCGCCAGTAGCTTCCATCTGGCGATAGAAAAAACTAAAACCAAAGCGATCCACCAGATCGTTAGCCAGTTGTGTGGCGGCGATTTCTGCGGCC
Source organism: Flavobacteriaceae bacterium TMED48 (assembly GCA_905181995.1). Taxonomy (GTDB): domain Bacteria; phylum Pseudomonadota; class Gammaproteobacteria; order Pseudomonadales; family Porticoccaceae; genus TMED48. The sequence goes on along the minus strand of CAJIZO010000110.1, from coordinate 1,051 downwards.
AATTGATGACTGTTAATGGCCCCTCCACAATACTCTGTCAGCATTCGTGGAAAGGCTTTTTCAACCGCATCGGCCAACCAAGCATCGGCCAGCAGGTCAGCGTCCAGTAACGCTTCCTTTAACATGACCTTGGAATAACATACCAGCACCGACAATTCGGGACGAGTCCAGGGTGGTTGCTTGCGCGCAACTCGCTCGCTCAGCTGATCTTCGCTCGGTAAAAACTCAAATTTCCGGTCCAACAGCCCCAGGTCTTCGAGCCATACCACAAAGCGCTGGTACTCGGCATTTTGCTGCTCACTCCGATGCAGAGCCAGACTGATAGCTTGGGTCTGGCGGGCATTATTGCGCAACACCTTATCACCCACCGCCTCGGTCATGGATGCGAGCAATTCATTGCGCTGTTGCACGCTGAGATCGCCATCCATCACCTTGGCATTCAGCAGGATCTTGATATTCACTTCATGGTCAGAACAGTCGACTCCGGCGGCGTTGTCTATAAAGTCGGTGTTGCACATGCCACCCAAGCGACTAAATTCGATACGGCCGAGTTGGGTAATCCCAAGATTACCGCCCTCGCCCAATACCCGGGCGCGCAATTCGTCGCCGTTGACCCTAAGGGTATCATTGGCCTTATCGCCAACCGCATCGTGACTCTCGGTACTGGCTTTTATGTAGGTACCGATGCCGCCATTCCAAAGTAGATCGACCGGGGCTATCAGCAGCGCACTGATCAGTTCATTGGGGGTCATTTGATCGGTATCGATGGCAAAGCGCTGTTTAATTTCCGCGCTGAGCTCGACCATTTTAGCGCTTCGAGAATAGATCCGCGCTCCCGGCGAAAGCAGCGACCGATCAAAATCTTGCCAACTGCTACCGGCGGTCTCGAACAGTCTCCGGCGCTCGGCGTAGGTGCGCGACGCGTCGGGATTTGGGTCGATAAAAATATGCAGATGATTAAACGCACCGATCAACTGGATGTGCTCCGACAACAACATGCCATTGCCAAACACATCACCGCCCATATCGCCGATGCCAATAACGCTAAAAT
>CAJIZO010000109.1 GCA_905181995.1 Flavobacteriaceae bacterium TMED48 | reverse complement strand
CTAAAGTTTTCAAATACGGGTTTGCACGAGCATTCTGACAAACGCAGGCAGCAGACGCTAACGCCCGTTTTTATAAGCTTTTAAGGCCATATTAGCCGTATTAAATACCACCACACATTTTATCCGGCCCAACCGGCAACCCGCCGAGACAATGCCGCAATTGTGGCAACTGCCCGCCAAATACCTGCCGCATAATAGCCGACTGCCAGCCACTCGCGCGGGCATCTTATCGAAGCAAAGATGAACTTAAATCGACCCAATGACGGGGTTGAGCATTGGGTATAAACGGATTGAAATCCCCGACAATAATTCACCTGTCATTGGCGTTAGCCGTTCAAGCAGCTTGCGTCAAACAGTCCATTCTAAATTGCACAGCCATTCAGCAATCGCATCGATGTCCACATCTATAATATCGTCGATAAAGGTAAAAATAGTGATATTAATATACCCAGACAGCGCCCTATGTAGTTGTTTTAAATTTCGTATTTAATAACATACAAGCCTTAATGGTCAGTTGATTGGCCCAAACAGGTCGAGAATCACGTATATTGTTGTGCAGTAAGAACTGCTTCGCGTGAAACCATCAACTGCGGCAACAATCAACATGAGATTCATTGGTTTAGCCGATCATTATCGGCCGTCGATAAGATAATCAAGCTATCTGATACTGTATTAAAGTACACTTGGAAAGATGCAAACATTAGATCATCATGCGAGCGGTAAGAAGTGCATCAAAGAGCCCTTTACGGAACGGTAATCATGACGACAATTAATGCACTAAGCGAGCAGCGGAACATGAATGACCGCTTTGAGAAGATGCTTGTCGAGGCGACTGGGCAGGGATTTTTTATCGAAAGTATGGTCGCATCAGATTTTTCAGCATTTCTGCGACTCAATTTCGAAGCCAATCTATCCCTCAGTCTGAGAGTTTATGTGCGCGAGCAGAACAAAGATGCCATCTATCTCACATACTGGGATCAGCAACTTCGCGAAACAACCTCAATGGATACCGAAATCGGCTGGTTGAGCGTGCACGTAGACGCGATCAAGCACTTTATGCTCAAACAAAAGCGCGAACGGGCTTGAAACTGATCGCCCGAAGACCTCGTGAGAATTACTAACGGGTGCTGCTAGCGACGCTATGCCGACAGATGATGCTACTGGCGGCGCTGGCAGAACAGCCTGTCTATGACTCGGCGGTTTGAATGCGAGTAAATTGCGAAAGTAATCGCGCGGTTGAATAGATGCCTATACACACCATTTTACGCCGTTTCTCAGTCGCTACACCACTCCCTCCATCGATGATGACCTGTTGCAACGAATACACACCACTTTCGCCGCGGGGGTTGAAGTGTTGTCGGTCGCGCAATAATGACAAACCCAGCTAATTTTAGCCTGAGTCACTAGAACTGGTGCGTCCTCGCCCTTCCCACGCCCGCCAAGAGTTACGTCGGCAAACTCTCCAGAGGCTTCTCCAGCAATGCCCAAGGCGCTGCCCTTGAGTCCCCGGACGCGATCGTCACCGACGGACAACTCCTCGCCGTGCAGGGCATCTGCCGCGTCATCGCTATTTAGTTCGGTTTCTACTTCGGGCGGTGCAATTTCCTCATAGGCGGTTGCCTGCGGAAACATCTTTTCGGCTTTAATCGACAGCTCGCGATGATTTCGGGTATATTTTTGCGACGCAAAATGCCAATAAATATAGGGGGGAATAGCCACCAAAAACCACTTAATAGCACTATTATCTCGGAAGTATTCGTCCATTTCAGGAAACACAATGAACGCCACTAAAGCGAGGAATACCGTGACGTAAAAACTCGGTTTATCGAGCCAGATACCCTCGTCTTCAATAAATTGTTCGCGGGTCTTTTTCAGTTTATCGTTGTGTTGTAAAAGTAATTTAGCCTGCTTGCGAGCCTGTTGCTCTAACTCAAATTGGCGCTCATCTTTAAAATTGATCTCCTCGCTCATAATATGCGCGGATTCTTGAATTGTCAGAATTGCATTGGCGATCGAACACTCAAAAAAATCTCTCTCGGGATTAATTCGATGATCCTCCAACGCCGCATGGACCTTTGCTTCGACCTCCTCGTAGTCGTCTACGAGGCCCTTGTAGGCCACACGATAGGGCGCAGCAACACCTTTACCATAAAGATCTTGCATATGCTGACGCAGGTCATTAGTTCGGCCAATTTTAATTAAACCGGGTTTTAGACCTTCATTCGACATGACATAAAGCCAGCCTTCCATAATGCTCCATCCAAATATCTGAGTTTGAATATCTTCAGCTAAGCACAGCTCACCTCACAAGCGATGAAGTGGACGCTAAAACAAACACATACAAGTGTATTCTAAAGCCTAGGCGATCTATTGAACAAGGCTATATTGCAGCGATTGAAACGTACTTTGTTTTTACAACGGCCACTCTTCAGACTATCGATCATAGCAGCAACGCCCTTTCGCTCGGCGCGGACGCCTATCAATCCTTGCTATACATCGATGAAATATCTCCGAGCGCGGGTCAGCGCAATCTAACTGCCAGCAGCACGCAACACCATCAGCGTTGCCATCGACGGTGTGTCAGCGAATTCCGTTCACTGGGGCATGGGCTATGCAGTAGCTTTAAACCTGCGCCCGCAAGCCAGAGTCAGCGCCCATTTAGCGGCACAAAGTAGGCGTAATTTCACCGGCCCACGACGGCGGCCTCTGCTATCATGTCGATCTTTCGTGATTAAAACTTCCCCGCGGGTGAACATTACGCCATGACAAGTGACCTCTTTAGCCAGCAGTTGTACCAGCCGTTGGCGGCGCGTATGCGTCCGCTATCACTGGCAGATTTTTATGGCCAAGAGCATCTAACCGGCATCGGCAAACCTCTGCACGAGGCAATCGATAAGCAAAATCTTCACTCGATGATTCTGTGGGGACCCCCAGGCGTGGGTAAAACTACACTGGCTAAAATTATCGCAACTTCGGTGGATGCCCACTTTGAGAGCATTTCAGCGGTACTCTGCGGAGTTAAAGAAATACGGGCATCCATCGCCAAGGCCGAAGAGCAGCGAGATCTGCGCGGCCGAAAAACGATCTTGTTCGTCGACGAAGTACATCGTTTTAACAAATCCCAACAGGACGCGTTTTTGCCATTTGTCGAGGATGGCACCTTGGTGTTTATCGGTGCAACCACCAAAAACCCCTCCTTCGAACTTAACAATGCGCTGTTATCACGCTGCCGGGTATATGTGTTAAAGAGCTTGGGCGATGAGCAGATAAAAACCATTATTCAGCGAGCAACGGAAGATCCAAAACGTGGTTTGGGTGAGCGACAACCGGTGTTTAATGATAAT
>CAJIZO010000108.1 GCA_905181995.1 Flavobacteriaceae bacterium TMED48 | reverse complement strand
CGAGCGCGGATCGCGTTCGGCAATACCGACTCCCGATAGGCCGCGTCTTGGGCGTCAAAAAGTTCTGCGCAGGGCATCGACACGACCCGCACACTCACACCGCGCTCGGCCAATTGTGCTGCTGCCTGCACCGCAAGATCAACTTCTGAACCGGTGGCGATAACCACCGCCTGCGGCGCCGGGCAATCGCGCAAGATGTAACCACCGCGCTGTATTCCGGTCACTAGAGCGCTATCGCGCGCCATCGGTGTCAAGCCTTGGCGACTGAACACCAAGGCACTCGGGCCATCCCGTCGCTGCAGTGCCACCTTCCAGCAAACCGCCGATTCAACGGTATCGCAAGGTCGCCAGGTATGCAGATTCGGGGTCGCGCGCAGAGCGCTGAGCTGCTCTACCGGCTGGTGCGTGGGGCCATCTTCACCCAGCCCAATAGAATCGTGTGTGTAGACAAATATGCTCTGAATCTTCATCAGTGCCGCCATGCGCACAGCGTTGCGGGCGTACTCCATGAACATAAGAAATGTGGCACCGTAATTGACGAAGCCACCATGCAGCGCAATACCATTCATGATCGCGCTCATGCCGAATTCGCGAACCCCGTAATAAATGTAATTGCCGTCGGCGTCTTCTGCGGTGATCGGCTTAGAGCCCGACCAGATAGTCAAATTTGACCCCGCTAGGTCTGCCGAGCCGCCGAGCAATTCAGGTAGCATTGGGCCGTAGGCGTTGAGGCTATTTTGCGATGCCTTGCGCGAGGCGATTTTTTCCATCGATGCCTGACAGTCTGCAATGTAGGCGTCGGCTGCGGCGTCGAATTCCGTCGGTAATTGGCCTGCCATCCGCCGCTCAAACTCACCACTCAATTCTGGATAGGCGTCACGGTACTCACTCAAGCGCTTGGTCCAATCCGCCTGCGCAGCAATACCGCGCGCCTTAGCGTCCCAGCCCGCGTAGTGACTATCGGGAATTTCAAAGGGCCCATGGGCCCACCCCAACTGCTCTCGAACCAAGGTAATTTCGTCGGCGCCAAGCGGGGCACCGTGACAATCTTCCTTGCCCTGTTTATTCGGCGAGCCAAAACCAATGATGGTTTTGCAGCAGATCAATGTGGGCCTGGCCAAGTCGGCGCGCGCCGACTCAATTGCAGCGATCAACGCCTGACTGTCATGTCCATCAACCGCAGGTATAACCTGCCAGCCATAGGCGGCAAATCGACCCGCCGTGTCGTCGCTAAACCAACCCTCGACCTCGCCGTCGATAGAGATGCCGTTGTCGTCATAAAAGGCAATCAGCTTTCCCAATTTGAGCGTTCCCGCAAGCGAACACACCTCGTGAGATATACCCTCCATCAAACAGCCATCACCTAAAAACGCATAGGTGTAATGGTCGACAAGATCGTGACCGGGGCGGTTGAACTGCGCGGCTAGGGTAGTTTCGGCCAATGCCATACCCACCGCGTTGGCAATTCCCTGGCCCAGTGGCCCAGTGGTAGTTTCTACACCCGGCGCGTAGCCGTATTCTGGATGTCCCGGCGTCTTTGAGTGGAGTTGACGAAAATCTTTCAAATCGTCTATCGAGAGAGCGTAGCCACTCAGGTGGAGCAGCGCATATAGCAGCATTGACCCATGACCATTAGACAACACGAAACGGTCTCTATTAATCCAATTGGGGTCTTCGGGGTTGTGTTGTAAGTAGTCGTTCCAAAGGACTTCGGCAATATCTGCCATGCCCATTGGGGCTCCGGGATGACCGCTGTTAGCGCGTTGTACCGCATCCATACTCAGGGCTCTTACAGCGTTGGCGAGGTCTCTACGAGAGGCCATAGACAGTTACTCCAAATGCGTCAGGATAAGCCCGCTATTGTCGCTCAGACCGCCTTGCCAGTAAACCAATAATCACCGTAACCAAGGGATAAAGCCGCTGGCAAAAGAGGCCTTTTAGCCGTTAGTAACACGCCAAGAGTCGTCAGCAACACGCCCAGCCTATATATAAAAATATTTTTATATATACATTTAGTGTGCTAGGATGCGCTTATGTCACACCTATCGACCATCCACGCTGACAACGTCCCCACCGCGCAGATAACTCAGCTGTGCAAGGCGGCCGGCGACCCCTTGCGGATGCAAATCCTCAGGGTATTACAACAAAATTCGTACGGCGTTTTGGAACTCTGCCAGGTGTTCAATATTCGCCAGTCGGCAATGAGCCATCATTTAAAAATCATGGCCAGTGCCGGTCTCGTCTCTAAGCGCCGTGAAGGCACCACGCTGTTTTATCGGCGCAATTTTTGTAATCCCCATGATCAGTTACAAGAACTGCAGGCGACGCTGTTTGAAAGCCTCGATCGTCTGTCGCTGAGCGATGCAATCAGCGCTCAGTTAGATCGTATCAACGCTGAGAGATCGGCGGCCTCGGTGGAGTTTTTTAACGCCAATGCGGCCCGTTTTGAAGCCAATCAAGATCTCATCGCCGGTTGGTCTGACTATGGTGAGGGGGTTGAAAATCTGCTCGACACCAGCGTACTAAATCGCTCAACAGCGGTTGAAATTGGACCTGGTTATGGACAGTTTTTAGGCAAATTATCGACCGCGTTTGAGCATGTTATTGCGCTCGACAGCTCGGCCGAAATGCTCGAACAATGCCGCCAGCGAGCGACATCGCAAAACCTACCCAACATCCAGCTGTTACACGGCGACACGACGTTGGCTAGAAAGCTCAAACTGCAAGCCGATTGCCTGTCTCTGAACATGGTACTCCACCACAACCCGCTGCCGGCGCAGATCATTACCGACTGCGCCGCGTTGTTAAATCCTGGCGGCATACTTTTAATCACCGACCTGTGCGCCCACAACCAGCAGTGGACGAGAGAATCTTGCGGCGACCTGTGGATGGGTTTTGAGCCGGCTCAGTTAAGTCACTGGGCCCGCTCCGCAGGCCTGGTTGACGGCAGTAGTCTCTACTTGGCGCAGCGCAACGGTTTTCGCGTGCAATTGCGTCTGTTCGTTAAACCACAGGCAGCGCCGATACGGGGCGCTGCCGAAGCACTTTTACCCATTTAAGGATCCAGCATGTCGAGCTACAGTGTTTTCACCTCAGAATCGGTCTCCGAGGGCCATCCGGACAAGATGGCCGATCAAATCTCCGATGCGGTTCTGGATGCGATCATCGGCGATGACCCGCACGCGCGCGTAGCCGTAGAAACACTGGTTAAAACCGGCATGGTGGTGATCGCCGGGGAAGTTCGTACCGATACCTACGTCGACCTTGAAACAATCGTCAGACAGGTGATCAACGATATAGGCTACAACCATTCCGAACTCGGCTTTGACGGCAATTCTTGCGCGGTGCTGAATGCAATTGGCAAGCAGAGCCCTGATATAGCTGTCGGTGTAGATGCAGATGGCAACAAGGACATAGGGGCCGGTGATCAGGGTTTGATGTTTGGTTACGCCAGCAACGAAACTGAGACGCTGATGCCGGCGCCGATCTACTATGCTCATCGCTTGATGGAACGCCAGGCGGAGCTCCGTAAAGACGGCAGTCTGCCCTGGCTGCGACCCGATGCAAAAAGCCAAGTGACGCTCAGGTACGACCAGGGTATTCCGGTCGCTATTGACGCCGTGGTATTATCCACCCAGCACGCCGGCTCAGTTTCTCAGACAGATTTGCAGGCAGCGGTGCGCGAGTTGATTATCGCCGACGTACTACCCGCCGAGTGGCTGCATAGCGAGACCCGATACCACATCAATCCGACCGGCAATTTTGAAATCGGCGGTCCGATGGGCGATTGCGGGTTGACCGGCAGAAAAATTATTGTCGATACCTACGGCGGTATGGCGCATCACGGCGGCGGTGCATTTTCCGGCAAAGATCCGACCAAAGTTGATCGATCTGCCGCCTATGCCGGGCGCTATGTAGCCAAAAATATCGTCGCCGCCGGCCTCGCCGAACGCTGCGAAATCCAGATATCCTACGCCATCGGGGTGTCAGAGCCGACCTCCATCAGCATCGATACCATGGGTACCGGAAAACTCCCCAACCATGAGATTTCAGAGCTAGTGCGGGAACACTTTGACCTTCGTCCAAGTGGCTTGATCGAGATGCTCGACCTGCGCCGCCCAATCTACCGACCTACTGCTGTCTACGGCCACTTCGGCCGCGAGCTGGAAAATTTTACCTGGGAAAAAACTGACCGCGCAGAAGCCCTGAGCAAGGCGCTTTAAAACATCTCAAACAGCAGAAACTGCGTAGTGTTAGATAACGTTTAATTGCAATATGAGGAAAGACCATGAGTGCGCAAGCGCAAACCAAAAATAACGCCACAGGCCCAGACTATAAAGTCGCCGATATCCAACTTGCCGAATTTGGGCGTCGAGAAATTTCGATTGCCGAATCTGAAATGCCGGCGCTGATCGCCCTGCGGGAGAAATACAGCGCGCAACAGCCATTGGCAGGTGCGCGCATTCTCGGTTGTATCCATATGACCATTCAAACCGCGGTATTGATCGAAACGCTTGAGGCACTGGGTGCGCAAGTGCGCTGGACCTCGTGCAATATTTTTTCGACTCAAGACCATGCTGCCGCCGCAGTCGCGGCCAATGGAACGCCGGTTTTTGCCTGGAAAGGTGAGACCGAAGAAGAATATGAGTGGTGCCTAGAACAACAGATTCTCAAAGATGGCGTACCCTGGAATGCCAACATGGTTCTCGATGATGGCGGTGATCTTACCGCGATGCTCCACCAGCACTATCCAGGCGTGTTAGATTCGGTTCACGGCGTCACCGAAGAGACCACCACTGGCGTTCTCAGGCTTTATGAAATGCTTGAAAACGGCGAGTTAAAAATCCCAGCAATCAATGTCAACGATTCGGTGACCAAGTCAAAGAACGACAACAAGTACGGCTGCCGCCACAGTCTCAACGACGCAATTAAACGCGCGACAGACCATCTACTGGCCGGCAAAAAAGCGCTGGTGATTGGTTATGGCGACGTTGGCAAAGGCTCGGCGCAATCGCTTCGTCAGGAGGGCATGATCGTCAAGGTCACCGAGGTGGATCCAATCTGCGCTATGCAAGCCTGTATGGACGGATACGAACTGGTGTCCACCTACATCGACGGCGACATCGAAAACGGCGTCGATACCGGGCTGTTAGCACACACCGATTTACTGGTTACCAGCACTGGCAATTTCAACGTCTGTGGCTCAGACGTGTTGAGCGCGCTTAAATCCGGTTGCGTGGTGTGCAATATTGGTCACTTTGACAATGAAATAGACACCGAGTACATGCGCAAAAATTGGCGCTGGGAAGAGATTAAACCGCAGGTACACAAGGTCTATCGCAACCGCGACAGTGTCGACCATTTGTTGTTATTGGCCGAGGGGAGGTTGGTCAACCTAGGCAATGCCACGGGCCACCCCAGCCGTATTATGGATGGCTCATTTGCCAACCAAGTACTGGCGCAAATTGATCTTTTCGGCAAGCGCTTTGCCGACCAAGATGCCGCTACGCAGGCGGCAATGCTGCGCGTCGAAGTACTGCCAAAGCATTTAGACGAAGAGGTGGCCGCCCACATGGTGCGGGGTTTTGGTGGTGTTATCACCAAATTGACCAAGGCGCAGGCGGATTACATCAAAGTATCCGTCGACGGCCCATTCAAAAGCGACAGCTACAAATACTAGCGTTCTCTTGCAACCAAAATAAAGGGATTTCCAATGTACGATGGAGCGCATATTAGCTTCGAGTTTTTTTCCGTAAAGGGTGATCTCGGGCGGCAGAAAATCACTGATATGTGTCGGCGACTTGCGCGCTATAAGCCGGCATTTTACTCGGTGACATACGGCGCCGGTGGGTCGACGCGCGCATCGACGCAGCAGTTGGTGGAAACCATTCAGAGCAATGGTTTTGGCGCAGCACCGCATCTGTCGTTCGGTGGCGACAGTGCGGGTGAACTGGTCGAGCTGCTCGAAAGCTACCGCCAAAAAGGCATTAAGCAAGTGGTTGCGCTTCGCGGCGACCTTCCGTCGGGCATCGCGGGCGTCGGCCAACTCACCCACGCCAACGAATTGGTTGCGTTGATACGCGATTCGTTCGGCGATCACTTCGACATATCGGTGGCGGCCTACCCAGAAATTCACCCCGAGGCAGAGAGTTACGATCGCGACGTCTATTGGCTCGCAGAGAAGATTCGGGCAGGAGCCAATCGCGCTATCACCCAGTATTTTTACAACCCCGACGCATATTTTAGATTTATCGATGAAACTGCCAAACAAGGGATTGATGCGCCGATAATTCCCGGCATCATGCCGTTGACCAACTACCATAACCTGGTTCGGTTTTCGGATAGCTGCGGTGCTGAAATACCCCGCTGGTTACGCCAGCAACTCCAACAACGCAGTCACGACAGCACCGATTTGGTGGAATTTGGCCTCGATGTGGTTTCCGAGTTATGCCGCAAACTGCTCGAAGGAGGTGCTCCGGGGCTGCACTTTTACAGCATGAATAATATCGCGGTGATCGATGCACTGTGTCAGAATTTGCGTCTCACCGAACATCCCTGAGTGAATAGCGATGCGTATTCCGCGACTGTATGTAGAACAACCGCTGGCTATCGGAGTGCCGCTGGAACTGGATTCCCATAGCGCCCGCTATTTGCGCTCGGTATTGCGCTTATCTGAAGGGGATTCAGTCGTGGTATTCGATGGTCGTGGCGGCGAGTATCGCGCAGTGTTAGAGACCAGCGGCAAATCGTCGGCGCGCATTATTGCCAAGGAGTTCGATCCAGTCGAGCGAGAGTCGCCCTTGCACATCCATCTGGCGATCGGCATATCCCGCGGCGAACGCATGGATCTTGTGGTTCAGAAAGCCAGCGAACTTGGGATTGCCGAAATCACTCCGCTGTTCACCCAACGCTGTGAGGTCAAACTTAGCCAAGCTAGGACGATTAAAAAAAGCCAACACTGGCGGCAGATCGCGATCAACGCCTGCCAGCAGTGTCAACGCAATCGACTCCCAGACGTGCGTCCAGCGGCAACTATCGGCGAGTGGCTGTGCGCTTCACAATCTGGCTTAAAATTGTTGCTCGATCATCGCGGCGAACGCGGGATCGCGCAACGTGCGCCGATCGATAACCGAGTGGTACTGTTAGTCGGCCCCGAGGGTGGTTTTGAGGCGAGTGAAATCGCGGCGGCTGAGCGCGCGGGCTTTATACCCGTGGGGCTTGGCCCTCGGATATTGCGCACTGAAACAGCGCCGATCGCCGCGCTCGGAATTTTGCAGGCGTTGTGGGGAGATTTGCAATAGCCGGCGGTCGAGTAAGCGCGCGTCCGTTAGCCGCGTTGTCCGCAACCCTCATTCTTGCAGGGCTAAGTAGCGCAGCTGGAGTCCTGGCAAGTAAGCCACTCACGGCAGATCAATTACTACAGGCCAGCGGGAGCATTTTTTGCGATGGTGCGGTGCGTGGTAGCGGCGCGCATATTCAGCAACCACTTAAAGATTACTCAATCATCGTGACTGCGGCGCACGTACTGTTTGATCATCGGACCCAGCGGCGGTTTAAAACCTGTTGGTACCGAGGTAATAATGCGCGTTTTGCAGCCATGCCCTTTGCGCAGATTTCACAAGTGATGGTTTCCTCCAGTGACCGGCCGGCAATTCAGCAAAGCGAGAACGATCTGGTATTTATCGCTCTCAAGCGAAGGCTTTACGCGCCGGCACTGCAGCTTAAAGCTGAGCTTAAACCAGTTCCAAGTGTGATCGAAGCACCTTTTATGGCGACACCTCTAGCGCAGATCGGATACCATGCCGCGTCCGATACAATGCGTATCGCCCGAGGCTGCAAGAGCCTCGCAACACCCTATTTTTACAACAAAAAGTTGCTGCTGCACGATTGTCCAACCGGACCTGGCGCGTCCGGCGGACCACTGATCAACGACCGTGACCAGCGCTTGGTTGCAGTGCATGGGGGCACATTATTGATCGAACACCTTGATCGTGATCGTGATAGAAACCATGGCGGGCTAGAGCACAAAGAGAAAGCGGGGCAGGAAGGGCCGCGGCAAAATAGCCGGCGCAACAACGAGCTTATGGCCCAGCAGCCAATTCGATTAGAGATTCGTCAAGGGCGTGCAATCGATGACCAAGTCCTCAGGCAACTCGACGACTTTATCCACAGATTAGTCCAGCCATTCCCTAACACATGTCCTTCCAGGGATTGCTGATGTCGAACAACACGTCGCGCTCAAAGCCGGGGACACTAATACCACGGCGATCGATGACCAGTTCGGCGTCGTCGATCAATTTTTCCCCAAAGCGATAAATAACGTCGAGTTCGGCGGCGTCCGCGCGCATCGCATAGCCTGCCGCATGCGTTCGCACAGTGGCGCGGCGGGCCACGTAATCGGCGTACTGATCTGGGTAACGTTGCGCCAACATCTTCTCCACCGGCGCCGGGCCCAAGACCACGGCGGTCGCATTGTTGCCGCCAAAGCCCTTGGAATTAATAAACGCTACATGCATTGGTCGATCGCTGACATCCATATCCTCAAGCGGAAAGATCGCGCGCTCTTGAAAAACATCGGCGGCAATACTGTCGATGGTTTTGATGCCCGGAACGATGTCGTAATGAAAGGTGCCAAGGGCCGACATTAACTGATCGCCACTGGCGGCAGACAACGAATGCCCAACAAACGCCTTGGCGGCAGTGACCGGCCAATCGTAGATATCAAAAGCCTCGGCAACGCGCTCAATCAGATGTGATTCGCTGGTTCGATTCGCCGGTGTACTCGATCCATGGGCGTGGACAAAACTGTGTTTTTGAACGCTCTGTTCGCCGACTATATTGATCGCGGCGGCAACCGCCTTAGAAAACGACAAGTAATTGCCAACCCCGGGCGCCGATATAGATTTTTTTACGCCGTCTGCATTGATGAACACCTCGGGTACAGCGGCGTGAATATCGGCGCCCAATTCAATCGCCAATGCATCGTCCATCAGCACCAAATACTGCGTCGATTCGGAAAGCACAAAGCCACAGTTTTGTGAAAATGGTCGACTCGCACGCCGGTGGTCCGGTTGATCTACGCCATCCAGCGTGGATAAATTTTCGTCGCTCGCCAGAGCTCCCATGTTGGCAAACCCTTCAGAAATCTCGGGCGTTACGCCTGCTTCGGCGTTGCCGACGATGGCCACCCTACGGCGGCCACTGCGCAAGTCCCTCACAGCCGCTTGGAGAACGTACAAAAATGTCGCGCAGGCGCCGGTAATTGCTTCGGTATGACCGACACTACCCAGCACATAGGCGTTGATAAAGTCCGCCGGCATGGTATTTAAACCGAGAGGCAACTGCTTTGCAGTGGTTCGATTACCACGCAATCGGCCCTGCATGAGGCCACCGAAACCCTCCTCTGTGACTTGACTCAAAGCGCTGGATGAGTAGACACCGACCTCATCGGGGCGCACTCGATCAACGATTGCTTGCCAGGCCAAACCGGTTGAGTGAAGCGCATCGCTAGCGCCGACGAGCGCCATCTGCAAACCCCGCGGGTGAAACCGCGACGCGTAGTGTGCCGATGGCTCAAAGCCAGATGGCAGTTGTCCGGACGCCTTGGATATCAACTCATAGTGGGATTCAATCAGATAACTAGACGCCGCCGAGGCCGCAACGGTGACGCGGCCATTATCGATATGGCTGATCTGCCAATCCGCCGGTAGGGCACTAGGCAAGTCGCGCTTTTGCATACTGAACACCACGTTTGATCGATCGTCGCGGTCAAACGCAATACGTTTATGTCCGGGGACTTTGGAGGGATCAAACAACTCGGTTTTGCGCACCAAGGTGCCGTCTAATATGGCCTTTCGAAAGCGCGTATCGACCTCTGCTGGGCTCAATAGGTCGCCATCTACAGCGGTATAGCCATGCTCAGTCTTTTGCACCAACGCCATCAAACAGGCGAGAGCGACGACGGTGTTTTGTTGCTCTTCGATCGGCAATGACTCCAGCACTATACGCCTGAACGATTGATGTGATGAACTGCGGCCGGCGGCATTATATCCACCAAAGCCAACGATCACTGGAAGCGACTGAGTCATTGCATAATCCTTTATAGCCATCGAGAAACGGCGTAGTTTACAGATAAAGATACCGCTTAGCTGTAAGTCTAGAGCCATTTTATGCTATTTTAGAGTCATTATGGCGATGAATCTCACCTTAGTCCTGTGCGACAATATGCTCGTATCAAGTAGTACGCTAGCTGCAGAAATTTTTAATTTCGCCAGTGCGATGGCGCGTGCCAGTTCTCGCCAAGCCGGTGAAGTGACAATTCGCCGGGTTTCGACCGACGATTTACCGGTCCAAACGTCGTCTGGGTTCGAACTCAGTCCGACCCACAGTCTGGAAGATACATTTCAAAGTGATTTGGTGCACCTCCCCGCGTTGTGGCGCAATCCACGCCCGATAGTCAAACGCGCGCGCGCTTTAACCCCCTGGTTGCGCCGTCAACATCAATTAAATAGTAGCTTTACCGCGGTCGGCACCGGCGTGTGCTTTCTCGCCGAAGCCGGTCTGCTGGAGGATAAATCGGCAACCACGCACTGGCATTATTTTGACCAATTGCAAAAAAGTTACCCCAATTTGAAATTACAACGCCAGCACTTCACTACCCAAACCGGAAACATTTATTGCGCCGCGAGCATCAATGCCATGGCGGAACTGATCGTCTACCAAGTCGAACGTATTTTTGGGCGGGTGATTGCACGTCAGGCGCAACGTAACTTTTTCCATGAAATTCGCAATCTATCCGAGGCTGTCAGTTACAGCGATAGCCGCGAACTAAAGCTTAGCGACGAACTGATAGTACAGGCAAAAATATGGATGCAAGACAATCTAAGTAAGCACTCGCTTCTTTCCTATCTTCCGGAAAAACTGGGAGTTCAAAAAAGAACCTTAAATCGGAGGTTTAAAATCGCAACCGGCAAGACGCCGGGGGAATACCTCAACGAAGTGCGCATGAACTTTGCCTGCGATCTGCTTAAAAACACCGATTTGTCAATTCTAGAGATCGCCAGCTTTAGCGGTTTTAGCGACAACAGCTGGTTTTCAGCACGTTTCAAACAGTGGTCTGGAAGTACTCCCAAAGCCTATCGAAGTTCGGTAAGAGCCAAGACATTCAGCGCGGCCCAAACTTCGACCTAGTTTCAACTGCCCAGCGTTCTGACTCGGAGAACACCGTCCACCTGGCTGATCTTTAGCTCCAGGTCGGCTGGAAGATCACCCTCCACATCGACGATGTTATAAGCCAGATCGTTGCGACTCTGATTCATCATATCGAGGACGTTGAGCCCAGCATCGGCGAGCACGGATAACACATTGCCGAGTACTTTCGGGACATTTTGATTGCTGAATGTGACTCTAGCCCCGCGCCGACGCGGCAATGTGGTAGCTGGAAAATTCACCGAATTGACGATATTGCCGTTATCGAGAAAGTCCATTAACTGCTGAGCAGCCATCACCGCGCAATTTTCTTCCGCCTCGGCAGTACTTGCCCCTATGTGTGGCATCAACAAAACATCGCTTCGACCGAGCAGTTCTGGCGTCGGGAAATCACTCACGTAGCCGGCTAGATCACCGCGATCTAAAGCCGCGGTCATCGCCTCAGTAGAGACAATTTCCTCGCGCGCGAAATTCAATAGTTTGCCGGTGGGCTTCATCGCCGACAATTTATCCGCATCGATCAAGTGGCGAGTTGCAGCTATCGCCGGAACGTGAAGCGTGACAAAATCAGAACGGCCGAGAAGGGACTCCAAACTAGCCATGCGCTCGACGCGGCTAGACAATTGCCAAGCGGCTTCGATAGAAATGGCTGGGTCGTAACCGACCACCTGCATGCCGAGATCGAGAGCCAAATTGGCGATCATTGACCCTATAGCACCGAGGCCCACGACACCGAGCGTCTTACCGGTAATTTCACCGCCGGCAAACCGCTTTTTTTCTTTTTCCAGCAGTTTACCCATCGCTGCGCCGTCGTCAATCTGTGTCAGACCCTGAACATAATTCATGCCGCCGTAGATATCTCGCGAGGCCATCATCAGGGCTGCAACGATCAGTTCCTTGACAGCATTGGCATTGGCACCGGGTGTGTTGAACACCACAATACCTCGTTCGGTGTAAGCATCTACCGGGATATTGTTAACCCCGGCACCGGCACGAGCAACCGCTGCCAGGGAATCGGGGACAGCTTCGGTATGTAATTTATGGCTGCGTAACATAAAACCGTGGGGGGCTTCACAATCGCTTGAAACCTCGTAACCGGCGGCGGGGAAACTGTCGAGGCCCTTGGCCGATAGCGCGTTGTAGGTACGTATTTTATACATAAAAATCTCGGTCTCTATTGTTGAACGGTATGATAGGCCCACTCGACCCAAGGCATAAGGGCCACTACGTCGGCCTTTTCTACGGTGGCGCCACACCAGATGCGGAGCCCAGCCGGGGCATCCCGGTAAGCGCCTATATCGAACGCGACACCCTCAAAGGCCAGCAATTTTACCATATCGGCCACTTTGTCGGCGTCTAGGTCGAGCGTCAAACACACGCTGGTATTGGAAACTTGCGCCGCATCTCGGGCCAAAAAATGAATCCAATCATGCTGCTCGACGAAGGTCTTTATGACCTCGAGGTTTTGCTCTGATCGTGCAATAGTCGCCGACTGTCCGCCAATCTCCGCAACCCAGTCTAAGGCATCGAGATAGTCGGCCACGCACAGCATAGATGGCGTATTAATGGTCGCGCCCTTGAATATTCCCTCGTTCAGAACGCGGTTTTTGGTCAGGCGAAATATCTTTGGTAACGGCCAGGGTGGATCGTATGACTCGAGGCGTTCAACCGCGCGTGGACTGAGGATTAGCATGCCATGGGCACCCTCACCACCGAGTACTTTCTGCCAACTGTAGGTAACCACATCGAGCTTTTCCCAAGGTAGCGACATGCCAAAAACCGCCGAGGTGGCATCGCAAATGGTCAAGCCGGCGCGCCGATCACTGATCCAATCGGCGTCCTCCAAGCGCACCCCCGAGGTGGTGCCATTCCAGGTAAAAACCGTGTCGTGTTCTGGATTGGCTTGGGATAGATCGGGCAACTCGCCGTAGTCGGCGAGATAACTGTGCACGCCGTCGAGCTTGAGTTGCTTAACAATGTCGGTCACCCAGTCTTTACCAAACGATTCCCAGGCAAACACGTCAACAGGTCGAGCGCCCAAAACTGACCACATGATCAGCTCCATTGCGCCGGTATCGGACGCCGGCACCACCCCAACTCGATAGCCTTCGGGAAGGTTTAGAATCTCCGCAGTTTGCGAACAAGCCTGCTGCAAAGCAGCTTTGCCAATTGCGGAGCGGTGCGATCTACCCAGCGTGTCGAGTTTGAGGTTGGCGACATCGTAGCCAGGGCGCTTGGAGCATGGGCCGGACGAAAAATTCGGATTTTGCGGTTTTATCACTGGTTTCATAGTCGATTACACTGCTTCGATTGCATTGAATTGGGGGGTTAATTACGTCGGACTCAAAATTAAGACCTAAACAGCCGACTTGCTTGGCATCAATAGCCTACGGAAAAGACACAAGACGGGATCTACACGCCAAACAACCCACGCACTAGGGCGTAGGTTTCTGCTGCCGCTCTTTGGCAATCAAAAAGTTGGCCACGTCCAGCATTCCAGCACCGCCACCGTTCATGCGCATGGAAATCCGGTATTTACCGTTGACGACCATTTCTGGGGTTCCTTTCGAGCGGTAGGCGCTCGCCCGAGCCTTGCCTTGGTTGAGCATGCTGGTGATCCCAAAGGAGTTAAATGTGCGCTTAAATCGCTCGGCATCAACGCCTTGCGCAACAAACAGTTGACGCACGTCGCCTTCGCTGCGAACCGCCTTTTTTCTCAAGTGAATAGCCTCAAAAATAGCCGTGTGCAGCGGCTCGAACACATCCAAAGTCAGCGCGCTGTAATAGGCCCTTGCGTACACTTCCATGCCGCTGTTCCAAACCACGTGGGTGCGTTGGAAGTCGACATCGTCAGGCAAAGCATCACGCCAGGCGTGAACTTGAGACTGGAAGCTGTAACAGTGTCCGCAGTGGTAGGAGAACAGTTCGTTAACTTCGATTTTGTTTGCATTGGCAGTGCGCACCACTTGCGGCAGCAACTCGTAATGAACACCTTCTACATACTTGTCATCTTGCGCCTGACAGGCCGCGGCCGGCAATAAAAATAGCAGAAACGTCAAGCGCCGCAAAAATATTATCATCTGGGTATCCTTTCAAAAAAGTAACAGTCGACTATTTGAGACCAGCAATGTAATTAGCAACTGCCTTGATCTCTTTGTCGCTTAAATACTCGGCAACGCCCTGCATGATCTGAGCATTGTTGCCGCTATTGCGCTCGCCACGACGGTATGCGAGCAATTGTTTCTCTAGGTATCCGGCGTGTTGCCCGCCCAACGCGGGATATCCAGCGGGATCGTTGCCACTGCCAGACGGCGAGTGACAGCCCGTGCAGGACGGCACGCCACTGGCCAGATTGCCACCACGATAAAGTCTCTCGCCAAGGGCCAGGGCGTCGTCTGGATCACTAATACCGACCAATTGAATATCTTCGGCACCGGACAATTGACGACTTTCCCCGTTGTAGTACGCCGCCATATCCCAGAGATCTTGTTCCGTCGAGGCATCCAAAATGCCCGTCATTTCGACAATCACGCGCTCACCCGTCTGTACATAACGGAGTTGCTGAAAGAGATATTTTTCGCCAAGAGCAGCCAACTTTGGAAACGCCGGCACCATACTGTTGCCGTCCACACCATGACACCCGGCGCAGACCATGACTTTGGCGGCACCGGCATCGGCATCGCCTTTTGCCCAGGTTTGAGTACTCGTCAAGAGCAGTAACACTATCATTAAACGGTTTAAGTTGGTCTTCATCGGTTGCGGGTCTCTTGGGGCGATTGGCGGCTTTGTTCCCGTCGTCTGCATTGCGCTGGCGCTTTGGCGATAGCCCACAACGTCGAGGGGGAGTATTATATACCATTATACTTCCGCTCTTAAACGAGTTATAGATGTCTTTTTATGGATAGAGTCAACACCAACTACCGCGCGATCGAGTTTCTGACCAGTTCACCGTCACTCAAACAGTGTCCGGAGGATGCCGGTTGTGAAGTCGCCTTTGCGGGACGTTCGAACGCAGGCAAGTCGAGCGCGATCAACACTCTGACCGGGATTCGTGGACTCGCGCGCACCAGCAAGACCCCCGGTCGCACCCAGCTAATAAATTTCTTTCAACTGGACGGGCAAAAACGCCTTGTCGACCTGCCGGGGTATGGCTATGCCAAGGTCCCTCGCGCCATGAAACAACAGTGGGATCTCCACCTAGCCCAATACCTGCAACACAGGCGTTGTCTAGCGGGTCTAATTTTACTCATGGACATACGCCACCCGCTGCAAGACTACGATCAACAAATGCTCAACTGGGCAAAAACCGCGGGGTTGCCGGTGCACGTGCTATTGACCAAGGCGGACAAATTAAAACGTGGCGCAACCCAGGCCAGCTTACTGTCGGTCACGAGCAGACTGGCAGCGCTCGATCCAACGGCAGATTTATTTAGCGTGCAGACCTTTTCCTCTTTAAAAAAAATCGGTATCGAAGACCTTAAAGAGACACTCGATCACTGGCTCAACCACGAATTGTCTGAGCCTGAAGACCCTTTAACCGCGATCGAATAACGAACCATCTGTGCGCCGCTGCCATTCAGTCCGACGGTGCTCGCTTTAGCCGGAGGGCAAAGCAAAAAAAAGCCCTGATTAAAATTTAATCAGGGCTCGCTACAGCTATGTAGATCGCAATTACGCATATGCTTCGCTGGGGGAGAGTTTAAGCAATTAACACACGCACAAACTTAGACAGGCGTTTGGCAATTAGTTCCCGAAAACTTCACTATATTTTCATTTTTTTGAAATTAATTTAATTTATCGCTGCTGTGAGCGCCTAATGGGCCTCATTCCAATTGTTGCCCACCCCCACATCGACGACCAGCGGCACGCGAAGCTCGGCAGCGCCCTCCATCCGCTGCTTTAATCCCAAGACCACCAAATCGACTTCGTTGTCCGGCACTTCCAGCACCAATTCATCGTGTACCTGCATGGTCATTCGGCACTGCAATTGGTCCGCGAAGATCCAGCGATCGACTGAAATCATCGCTAATTTAATGATGTCGGCTGCGGTGCCCTGCATCGGCGCATTGATCGCAGTGCGTTCGGAAGCTTGACGCCGCATGGCATTGCGCGCGTTAATTTCCGGAAGGTACAATCGCCGACCAAAAACGGTTTCCACAAAGCCGCGTTCCGCGGCACTTTCTCGAACCTGCGCCATGTACTCAAAAACGCCGGGATAACGCTGAAAATAACGATCGATGTAACCTTGAGCTTCGTTTCTACCGATCTGCAGTTGCTTGCCGAGCCCAAACGCCGACATACCATAGATCAGTCCAAAATTAATCGCCTTGGCGCTGCGCCGCTGCTGCGCGGTGACCCTATCGGCAGTGGTGTCGAAGACCTCTGCGGCCGTGCTGCTGTGTATATCTTCACCATTCGCAAAAGCCGCCAACAGGGTCGGGTCTTGCGATAGATGGGCCATGATGCGCAACTCGATTTGAGAGTAGTCGGCAGCGACAATCACGTGGTTGGGCGGCGCGACAAAGGCTTGTCGCACGCGCCGTCCCTGTTCGGTTTTAATTGGGATGTTTTGCAAGTTCGGATTTGACGATGAAAGCCGACCGGTGGCGGTGCCCGCTTGATGGTATGACGTATGCACCCGGCCCGAAGCGACATTGATCATAGTCGGCAGTTTGTCGGTGTAGGTTGATTTAAGCTTCGCTAGCCCACGCTGTTCGAGCAACAATTTCGGCAGGGGATAGTCGAGCGCCAATTCCTGCAACACTTCTTCTTTGGTCGATGGCGCGCCCTTGGCGGTTTTCTTTAACGCCGGCAAGCCGAGCTTTTCAAATAAAATGTGCCCCAATTGCTTCGGCGAGGCGAGATTGAAGGTCTCGCCTGCAAGATCCCATGCCTCGCGTTCGAGTTCCGCCAAGCGAATCGCAAGTTCACGGCTTTGCTCAAATAGCAGGCCACCGTCGACCAACGCCCCGTGGCGCTCTATTCTCGATAGCACCGGCACCAGCGGCATTTCTATATCGGCGAATAATTTGGCGATGCTGGGAATGGCGTCGACCTGAGGGGCCAGCGCATGGTGGAGACGCAGCGTGATATCGGCATCCTCCGCCGCGTAGGGAGCGGCCTGTTCTAAGGCGATTTGATTAAAGGTTAACTGCGCTTTGCCGCGACCCGCGATATCCTCAAATTTTACCGTTGCCACCTCGAGATAACGCGCCGCCAAACTATCCATATCATGGCGCAGAGCGACCGAGTCGAGCACGTAAGATTCGAGCATGGTATCGAAGGTAATGCCCGCCAGGTCAATACCGTGACGCGCCAGCACGCTGCAGTCGTATTTGAGATTTTGCCCCAGCTTAAAAATGCTCGGATCCTCGAGCAGAGGTTTCATTGACGCCAACACATAATCACGCGACAGTTGTTCTGGCGCGCCCAGGTAGTCGTGCCCGAAAGGAATGTAAGCGGCTTCACCCGGAGTCAACGCCAGCGAAATACCCACCAAGTCGGCAGTCATGCAATCAAGACTGGTGGTTTCGGTATCGACGGCGACCAATTTGGCGTGCTTGACGCGGTCCAGCCAATGTTCGAGTCGCGCGGCTTCGGTAATCAATTCATAATCGAGCGCAGCCGGCGACACTGGAATGGCTGCCGGCGGTTGCGTGATCGCCGGCGCCTCCTCGCTGGCCGCGGTGCTGGATTGAACATCGCTGGCTGCGGCGCCGACTTCATCCGCCCAAGCCTTGAATTCAAGGTCGTCAAACAGACTGCGTAAGGCCTCAGAATCAACCGGAGCTTGCGCCAGTTGAAGAATATTTTGCGGCAGGACGACATCGGTTTTAATGGTCGCTAATTGGTACGATAGATAGGCCAATTCACGGTGCTCGGAAAGTTTTGCGGCAGTATTTTTTGCACCGCGAAAGCCCAGCTCTGCAACTCGATCGAGTTGCTCATAGATGCTGTTCAAGCCGCCCAGACCTTGCAGTAAGGCAACGGCAGTTTTTTCACCGACGCCCGGAACCCCGGGGATATTGTCTGATTTATCACCCAACAACGCCAAGTAATCAATAATATGCTCGGGCGGCACACCGAATTTTTCGCGCACACCGTCGCTGTCCATAACGCTGTGGTTCATGGTGTTGACCAAGGTAATATGCTGATTGACCAGTTGCGCCATATCCTTGTCGCCAGTCGAGACGACCACGGCCCGTTCGGCCGCGGTCGCCTGCAGCGCGAGTGTGCCGATCACATCGTCGGCCTCGACGCCGGCAATCGCCAGTAATGGTAAGCCCATAGCATCTACGATCCGATGAATCGGTTGAATTTGCGCGCGCAAATCGTCCGGCATGGGCGGCCGATTGGCCTTGTATTGCGGATACAGGTCATCGCGAAACGTCTTGCCGCTGGCGTCAAAAACCACCACCAGAAGGCTTTTTGGGTAATCTTTTTGCAGACGGCGGAGCATCGAAATGACGCCTTTGACCGCGCCGGTCGGCAGATTTTTACTGTTGGTAAGCGGCGGTAACGCATGATAGGCGCGATACAAATAGGAAGAACCGTCGACGAGGATCAGTGGTTCGTTTTGGGACATAGGCCGGACCTCGAGAGACTTAAAATAACCGTCAAGCATACACCATTATCGCCGTATAGCGGGCTTTTTAAGCGCCCTGAACTACCTGATCAAAGACACCAAAGCAGGCGCTATACTGGGTGACGAGATGCTCGATAAAATGGCTGTAGGAATCTGCGCCAACGGCAATCTGTATGCCCAAAAGGTCGAGGGGCAGCACCTGAACACCGAGCTTTTTGGCCATCGCTGTAGCATCCCGACCGGCATATTGGGCCTCGACAAAGACGCAAGACGGTTGCTCGGCAGTCGCCGATCGATGCATGGCATAGTGACTGGCAAGGCCTTGTGGGTGACCTGCGGCATCGCGAATGGTTGTCGGGCGCGACAATCTAAAGGCGCTGGCAAAGTGGCCATAAGCGTCGTGGTAGGCAATGGTAGATTGGTCGGCAAAGGGCATTAACAACCGCTGGTGTCTGTGCAGCGTAGCGTCATCGATCAATCTCCGCGGAGGTAGTTTGAGTATCTGCTGTATGCGCCTCGCCAGCACCTCAGCATTTGATGGATTTAACCAAAAATGCAAATCCCGTTCCAACGGCCGGTCGTTGGACGACGGCAGGTTCGATGAAGGCCAGTGCAAATCTAATGTCGATGCGGTAATCAATCGTTGGGTCGGTATTTTTGCCAAGTGCTTATTCAAGCGTTGCTCAAACGCCGGATCGACACGAATGACTAGATCCGCCGCCGCAATACGTTGCAACATTGAGGGCGTTAGGTGCAGATCGTGCGCCGATTGCGCCGGCGACTGCAAATACTCTACCGTCGCTGCATCGCCAACTGCCGATGCAGCGATCAGCGCCAGTGGTTTAATGGTGGTCAAAATCACCGGCTTGGCCAACAATTCATCGGCCCAGACCTGCGAACACCAGCATCCGAAAGCAAATATTCGGAGAATTTTAGTAACCCTGGCCACAGCCTTCATTGCCTATTCCCATTGCAGATCTCGACGCAGGAGAGTTTTTCTACCCACGCCAAATTGGTTATATTATAACATAGCAGCGTTGATTCGAGGCGCTACCGCGCTGACAAATTCGCGCCGCGCCCCCAGTCCTGGGAACATCTGCGGTGGATCGTGGGGCCAATTCCGCCAACCATTTATCAAGGCCCTATAATTCTCTCTGAAACTGTTATTAGCGCACCGTTTGCCAGCGTTTAATGCGATGATTGTCGGCGGGTTCCCTAACGCCACCTACAGAAATTCGTTGATAAATTGCCAACGCTGCGGATGCGCCGCCAAAATAGCCCACAGTGAACCCAACGAACTGCTAAAATCTGCCGGTGACGCAACGAAATTTACCCTCGAATTACAAAATTTGGAATTATTTAGGCACCGTTTACAATGCCGCTTGGATAAAGCCCCATGAGCACAGAGGTCGATGATGGCTAAACAAAGCATTGAACTGCTCGACGTCTGCCATTCGTTTAAAGGGCAGAGCGTACTCGAGCGCATTTCGATGCGCCTCGAACAGGGTGAAATAACCACGCTGATTGGCCCCAATGGCGCGGGAAAATCCACCTTGGTACGCATCGTGCTCGGACTCTTAAAGGCAGATTCTGGCCAGCGTCTGTGCTCATCAAACCTACGCCTCGGATATATGCCGCAAAAGATCAGCATCGATCCGACGCTACCCCTGACCACGCTGCGGTTTTTGGGCTTGGCACAGGCAACCCGCGCAGAGTGCCGCGCTGCGCTAAAGATGGCAGAAATAGAGCATGCAGAAAAAACCCCAGTACAGCATCTAAGCGGCGGCGAAATGCAGCGCGCACTGCTGGCTCGAGCGGTGCTGCGCAAACCCAATTTTTTAATTCTCGACGAACCAGTACAGGGCGTCGATATCAACGGTCAAAACGCGCTTTACAATACTATTGCGGCGTTGAGTAAAACCCTCAACTGCGGCGTTTTGATGGTCTCTCACGACCTCCATCTGGTGATGTCGGCGACCGATCGCGTGGTCTGCTTGAACAAACATATCTGCTGTTCCGGCCTACCCGCACAGGTCACTCAAGACCCTGCTTATTTGGATATTTTTGGTCGCACTACAGCGCTCTATACCCATGCCCACGATCATCACCACAACTTACAAGGCGATGTTATCGGCGCTGCGCATGACGGCTGTCAGCATGACTGATTTTATTCTCTATGCGCTGTTGGCAGGCCTCGGGGTGGCTGCAGTGGCGGGGCCATTGGGCTGTTTTGTGGTCTGGCGGCGAATGTCGTACTTTGGCGACACGCTCGCGCACTCGGCGCTATTGGGCGTGGCTTTGGGCATCCTTTTGGACTTGAACCTCAACCTCGCCGTAGCCGTGGTACCCCTGTTGATTGCCACCGCTATGGGTGCACTCGAAGGTCGTGCCAATCTCTCGGTAGATACGCTATTGGGAATTTTATCCCATTCCGCGCTCGCCACGGGTCTAGTCGTGATATCGTTTTTAGAGGGTGTCAGGGTGGATCTTATGTCGTTACTGTTTGGCGATATTCTGGCTGTGACGGACGCCGACATCTATCTAATTTACGCGGTTTCCAGCTCGGTATTACTCGTACTCATGGTGCTTTGGAAGCCGCTACTCAATATTACCGTCAACGCAGAATTGGCCGCTATAGAGGGAACCAAGGTAGTCGCGGTGCGCACCGCTCTGATGATAATGACCGCGCTGGTCATCGCCATAGCAATGAAAGTCGTCGGCGTGCTGCTGATCACCGCGCTACTTATCATCCCCGCCGCGACGGCGCGGGCGATCAGTCATACGCCGGAACAAATGGCTTTTGTCGCCAGCTTCATCGCTATGTTAACGGTCATTTTGGGACTTGCCATGTCGTGGCAATTGGATACCCCAGCGGGGCCCTCGATCGTGGTTTGCGCAGCGCTTCTATTTGTCTTCAGCAGCTTCAAAACAGGCCCAGCTTAAGCGCTGTAAATACGACTACTCGAATACTGCGTCGATTGAACGCCAAGTTTGGCGCAACATAATCTCGCTATGGGGTGCTTTAAAAAAAGCGTGATAGTCGCCTTTAGGGTTGATCAACAGTAATTGAGTACTGTGATCGATGGTGTAGTCATCGCCCTCCAATGGCACGCGATTGTAAGCAATGTTGAGTTCGCCTGCCATCCGGCGGACAAAGTGTTGGTTGCCCGTCACACCGATAAAATCGGCGTTAAAATAAGGCACATAATCGGCTAATACTGCCACGCTATCGCGCTCTGCGTCCAGCGAAACCATCACGATTTGAAGCTTCGCCTGCTCGTTGACACTCAACTTGCTGTACATATCATTGAGCGTAGACAGGGTCGTTGGGCAGATATCTGGACAGCGGCTAAAGGCAAAGAAAAGAATACTCCACTGACCGCGCAATTGCTCGGCCGTGAACGGCTGGTCGCGATGATCGCGCAATTCAAAGTCGCTAAAAATCCTCGGGGTGTTGAGCAATACCGCGCCATTCACCTGCAATTCTTGCTTCGACATGATTACCGGCTGGCTCATGCGCCAAATGAAGCCGCAGATCACCAGCGCAATAAATACGATGATACAAATAATGGTATTGCGGATAGCGCGCTGTTGATCGGCCATAAATAACAATCTCTAAGTTCAGGTAAATGGGTGCGTTTTTACAATAAAATAATGATCCAGCAACATAATGCAAAACAGTGCCATCAAATAAAGGATCGAATAGTTAAAGGTCTGCATCCCGGAATTGCCCCCGTCGCTGCGCAACATGACAATCGACCAAAATATAAACCCTGCGCCTAAAACCAGCGCGCCAAAAAGGTAGAGCCACCCGAGCATACCGGTTAAGTAGGGCATAACACTGACCAATAGCAAGATCACCGTGTACAACAGAATATTGATCTTGGTATACCGCTCGCCGTGGGTCACAGGCAGCATAGGTATTTTGGCATTGGCGTACTCATCTTTACGATGTAACGCCAGAGCCCAGAAGTGCGGGGGCGTCCAGGCAAAAATAATCAACACCAGTAACAGGGCATTGTGGTGAACCTCGCCGGTGACGGCCGTCCAACCCAATAACGGCGGTGCGGCACCCGCCAAACCACCGATAACGATATTTTGTGGCGTGGCGCGCTTCAGATACATAGTGTAGATGAAGGCATAACCCACCAGCGACCCCAACGTCAACCAGGCGGTCAGTGGGTTGATGAAGACCATCAGTATCGACAGCCCAACAAGGCCCGTGACCGCGGCGAATAATATCGCTTGCCGAGACTCGATACGACCCGTGGCGATGGGTCGGTTGGCAGTTCGCGCCATCTTTTCATCGACGTGTTGGTCGACGATATGATTGACCGCGGCGGCGGACGCCGCACTCATAGCAATGCCCAGATTGCCCAGCAGTAATACCTCCACCGGCACCATCTGATCGGTGGCCAACAACATACCAATCAGCGAGGTCAAGATCATCAAAGCGACGACATTGGGCTTACACAGTTCTAAATAGTCTCGCCAAGTCGCCGGCAGCACATCGAAATCAGCTTGGGGGTTCATAGGTGCCTCTCAGCGGACGCGGTGTCGCGCAGTTCATATTCATCGATCGGGCGAGTACTTTAACAAGTGCTTTAAATCCTCGAGCAAGCCACCCGCATCATCGTCCTCACTATAAAACAAAATCGCCAAATTGTCCGGCGTCAACACCAGGTAACGGGTATCTTGCATATCCCACGCCGCCGAACTCCCCGCAAGAAGCCCCTGCAGGCGAGCGACGTCAATCGGTATTATTTGCAAAAATGGGTGCTCGGCTTGCAACGAAGTGATTGCTTCGGCGTCCACTGTTCGGCTATCAGGCAGGTACATTCGTTGCATCCGACCGGTGTACTTGCCGAGCAGCATATGGACGTTTTTAGTCTCGCGCAATACATCGCGACAGCCGGCCTCACAACCATTGCCGCCGATCACTAACACCGTCCACTTGGGCGCAGAAGCGCTGTTTACTGCTGGCAGAACCGCTGTCAGATCTATCGCAGGCTTGACCAACGCGCCCTGATTTGTGGTGCCAAACAAGTCGATCATCCGCTGCCGCGATTCCTCGTTAGTAGGCACCAGCAAGAAGCCTGCGAGGATAACCCCAAAAACAATCGCCATCATCAGCCATATTTGATACTGAAAGGCTCTTTGGGTCTTGGTCACTGGGATGTCATCATTCATCTTATACTCTCCGTATCAACGCTGCTAACCAGCTGGTAAGATTTGACATGGCCGAGATTGCCATGATCACCAACACCGCCGCCATAGTAAACCACTGCACCGCATAGGCGGTGTGTTTTTCGGGCTGCACCGCGACCGTCGGCCACCCAGTTTCCAGCGCACCCGGAGAATCCCGGTCCAACCGCAACTGGTAGGCATAAAAAGGTCGCCCAAACAGCTCGCTCGCGCGCTCCACCGAAATCCACCCCAACCGAGCAGGCCAGGAAGGGAAGGCAGAAATACCGTCATCGAGAATAAAACTGCCGGGTAAATTACGGTATAAGAACCCCCTAAACTGCGCACTGCCGGCCACCGGCGCAACGCTAGGTAGCTTGTTTCGATCCAGCGGCGCTGGCACCCAACCGCGATTTATCAATACCCGCAAACCACTCGGCTCGACGGTTAAAACCTCTAATACTTCGTAACCGGGACGACTATGACGCACTCGATTGTCCAAAAAAATCCGCCGCTCTGAGTCTAACACGCCGCGCAGCCAAGCCGACCTGTACTGCATATCGTCTGTGCCAGATAGATCGTTGACGAGCGCTGGAGCGGCTTGCTGGTTTTGATCAAAGCGAGCAACGATATCGCGCTTTTCTTCGGCTCGAGACAATTGCCAAAAACCCAGCGCGACCAAAAGGGGCAATAGCAGCGCAACTGTCGCGGCAATTTTCACGTTCGGCTGCCAACAAAACTTCTCGGTGGATGATTGGGGATTCGTACTCATATGTGTTTAAATCCCCAATTCAACGCAGAGGCAAGGGTTAACATGTTAAAAGTCATCATCGTTTTACTTTTTATAGCCGTTGTGGCGAGCCTGTTTAGCGGGCTGAACTTTCTCGTCAAGGACCTTGGGGACCCCAAGAAACGACTGCTGCGAGCGCTGGGAGTTCGGATTGGCCTGGCCGCCGTGCTGATATCAACCATCATCTACGGCGCCTATACCGGCCAGATAAAAAGTCAGGCACCTTGGGATCGGGGTATGCATCCAAGCATGGCTTCGCCGGCGAATCCCGAACTCGACAACAACATAGAAAGCCAAGAAACCGATAAGTAGGTCTGCCCGAAGCTTGCCCAGCAGGCAAAAAAAGCACTCACTGTCCAGAGCTTAACTGGGGTTTACCGCCGACTATCGGCGACCCACCCCGTTCGATTAGACCTGCGTCGCTACCCGAATATGTAGACCACCAAAAACAAGCCCAGCCAGACCACGTCGACAAAGTGCCAATACCAAGAAGCCGCCTCAAAACCAAAGTGATCATCACTGCTGAACTGCCCCTTTAAGCCCCGAATAAATTGGATCAACAGCATCGCCGTACCCAGGGTCACATGGGCGCCGTGAAAACCCGTGAGCATAAAGAAGGTAGTTCCGTAAATTCCCGACTGGAGCGTCAGTCCATAATGTGCATAGGCCTCGTAGTACTCAGCCACCTGCAAGCACAAGAACAAGAATCCGAGCATGACGGTAATACCGAGATAGCGCAAAAATACATCGCGCTTACCCTCTTTGAGTCCAGTGTGCGCCACGTGCACAGTAAAGCTTGAGGTCAACAGAATCACGGTATTCCATAGCGGCAACCAGGGTAACAAGGTATACAGCTTTGACAACCATTGGCTGACAGGGTATTCCCAAAGCGGCAGACTCATATTGCGATCTGGGCCTTTAAACATTGCGCTGTCGCCGTTGACTGCCTGATCCGGCGTTTGCATAACGGGCCATTGCCGCTCGTATCCCGGCCACAGTATTTCGTTGTTGGCCGCCGCCGCCGCCGTCGGGGTGCTATCGAATAACGCCACCGCCGCCTCACCACCGATCCATGCGTTAACCAACACCCGCACATAGAATAGGGCGCCAAAGAACGCCGCAAAAAACATCACTTCGGAGAAGATAAACCAGAGCATACCCAACACGTAGGAGTGCTTTAATTGTGGGCTGACCAAGCCCTGCATGTTTTCGTCGATGACCAGACTCCACCATTTGTACATCACCACGGTCATTAGCGCCAGACCCACTAAAAAGATCTTGGCATCACCCCCCTCGATAACCCAACTCGCAGCACCAAAGGCCATGAGCCCCATCGCTGTGGCACAAAATATCGGCAGTTTGCTCTGCTCCGGGACGTAATAATTTCCTTCTGATGACATGCGATTTCTCCAAAATATACGCGTCGTGTTAAATAAACTACTGCGCCTGCGCCAGCGTCGGCCGAGACCGATTGGTAATATCAAACAAAGTATATGAAAGCGTCAGGGTATTGATACTGGTGGGTAGATCCGGATCGACAATAAAAACCAGCTCCAAATCGGCCTCTTCGCCCGATGCCAAAGGTTGGTTATTAAAACAAAAACACTCTGTCTTGTGGAAGTAATCGGCGACATTAAATGGCACTAAATTGGGTATCGCCTGTCCGACCATATCCTTGCCAGTGCGATTGTGAGCATAAAAAATCACCGACCGTGACTCGCCCGGGTGCACCGAAACGCTGGTCTCCCGCGGGTAAAAATCCCACGGCATGGTCTCGTTTTTCATCGCCACAAATTGCACCTCGACGCTGCGGCTGGTATCCACTTCAACGTCGACCGCTTGGTAGGCGCTACCGGTCTTACCGCCGATACCCAATATGTCGCAAAACAAATTGTATAGCGGCGGCATAACAAACACCGCGAAGGCGAACATAGTCACCACCAGCAGTGACAACTTGCCCAGCAGTGCCCTGTCGCGCAGAGAAACAGCCATCGCCTACGCTACCCTGCTTCAGGTGCCGTTTTGAACGCCATGGCAGGTGCCGGCGCATCGACTCGCCACTCGGGGCCCTCGACGCCCGCAGAAATTACTGGCGGCTTGATAAAGGTGTGGTAGGGGGCCGGCGTTGCCACCAGCCACTCTAGACCGTCGGCGCCTTCCCAGACTTTAGCATCGCTCACCGGCTGCCCGTGCGTGATGGTTCGCACCACATTGAACAAAAAGAGTAGCTGCGCGCCGCCATACATAAAGGCTCCGATGCTCGACACCATATTCCAATCTGCGAACTGCAAACCGTAATCGGCATAACGTCGCGGCATTCCAGCGAGGCCGAGAAAATGTTGTGGCATAAAAGTAATATTAAAGGCGATGAAAGCGATCCAGAACTGTATTTTACCCATTGTCTCGTTGTACATTTTACCGCACCACTTGGGGAGCCAGTAATAGACTGCGGCGGTGCCGCTAAATACCGCACCAGCAACCATCACATAGTGAAAATGCGCGACCACAAAGTAGGTGTCATGGTATTGAATATCCGCCGCTGCTACCGACAACATCAACCCAGTAAAGCCGCCAAAAGTGAACAAAATCACGAAGGCAATACTGAACAGCATTGGCGTCTCAAAAGTTAGAGCACCGCGGTACATAGTGGTGATCCAATTGAATACTTTGACCCCGGTCGGCACCGCGATCAACATGGTCGCGTACATGAAGTAAAGCTCGCCTGCGATCGGCATGCCGACGGTAAACATGTGGTGTGCCCAGACTACAAACGATAAAAAAGCAATCGCGGCGGTGGCATAAACCATCGATGAATAGCCAAACAACGGCTTGCGGCTGAACGTCGGGATAATCTGAGAAACGACCCCAAACGCTGGCAGAATAATAATATAGACCTCGGGGTGGCCGAAGAACCAAAATACATGTTGGAAAAGCACTGGATCACCACCGCCTGCGGCGTTGAAGAAGCTGGTTCCAAAATTGATGTCCATCAGCATCATAGTCACCGCGCCCGCGAGTACCGGCATCACCGCGACCAACAAGAACGCCGTGATCAACCAGGTCCAAACAAACAACGGCATCTTCATATAAGTCATGCCCGGAGCTCGCATGTTCATAATAGTCGCAATAATGTTAATCGATCCCATGATCGATGACGCGCCCATGATATGCACGGCAAAAATGAAGTAGTTGACCGTATCTGGCGCATAGGTAGTCGACAGGGGCGCATAGAACGTCCAACCGAAGTTTGGCCCGCCGCCTTCCATAAATAGCGTCGCAACCAGAATCGCAAAGGCAAAGGGTAGAATCCAAAAACTCAGGTTATTCATGCGTGGCAGCGCCATATCGGGTGCGCCAATCATCATTGGAATCATCCAGTTAGCCAAGCCGACAAAGGCCGGCATGATCGCACCAAAAACCATCACCAAACCGTGCATGGTGGTCATTTGGTTGAAGAACTCTGGTTTTATCAGCTGCATGCCCGGCTGGAACAGTTCCGCGCGAACCACCATGGCGAAGAAACCGCCCAGTAAGAACATTAAAAAGCTAAACCACAGGTATAGCGTTCCTATATCCTTGTGATTAGTGGTAAACAACCAGCGACTGATGCCTTTAGCGGGACCATGAGCCATGTCTGGAACTCCTCTATTGTGCGTTTTTGAAATTTAAAATATCTATCGGTTGTACCACATCGCCCACCGCATTATCCCAAGCGTTGCGCTTGTAATGAATGACCGCGGCAAGATCTACTTCCGATAACTGATCTGCAAATGACTGCATGGCTGAACCTGCAACGCCATTGATGAGAATGCCAATATGCCCGTCGATTGGGCCATTGACAATTGCACTGCCGTTAACTGCAGGGAACACTCCGGCAATCCCGTTGCCGTCTGGCTGATGGCATCCGGCGCAGGAGCGCATGTACACCTGCTGACCTTTTTCAATCAATTCTTGCGGCGACCACTGTTTGCCAACCGTCGAGGCATAAACTGCCGCTTGCTCTTTTTTGTCGGCGAGCCAGACGCTGTAATCTTCTTCGCTTTTGACCTCGACCACAACCGGCATAAACGCATGACCTATACCGCAAAGCTCGGTGCATTCTCCAACATACATCCCGGGCGTGTTAACACGGGCCCAGGCAGCCGTAAACAATCCGGGGACCGCATCGCGCTTGACGCCAAAATCGGGCACCCACCACGAATGGATAACGTCATTGCCAGTAATCAAAAAGCGTACTTTTTTGTTGACCGGGATCACCAGCGGTTCGGTGACCTCGCGCAGGTAGTGCTCGCCCTTTGGTTCACGTCCATAGAC
Source organism: Flavobacteriaceae bacterium TMED48 (assembly GCA_905181995.1). GTDB lineage: Bacteria > Pseudomonadota > Gammaproteobacteria > Pseudomonadales > Porticoccaceae > TMED48. The sequence continues at coordinate 1,911 of CAJIZO010000108.1, read as the reverse complement.
CTCGTCCAGCGAGGTGCGCAACTCGCTCATATACTTGACGCCCTCGCCTAGGTACTCGTACTGCCACTTCCACTGGTAACCGGTGACTTTAATATCGATGTCGGCGTTATCTGTGTCATACACCTTTAACAGTGCCGAGGTCGCCGGGATTGCCATAAAAATCAAGATAAGGGCGGGCACCACGGTCCATGCAATCTCGACGCCGAGATGCTCGTGAAAATTGGCCGCTTCGACACCCCTCGACTTGCGATGCGCATACATCACATAAAACATGAACCCAAACACCACAACACCGATCACGGTGCAGATCCACATCATCAGCATGTGCACGTCGTAGGCAACTTGGCTGACCTCGGTCACGCCGCGTACCATGTTTAAATTTCCCATCCCGCCATCAGTGCTGGCGCTTACGCCACCGGCTGCAGCCGTCAAAATGGCCGTCGTTAGTGGGCTACAGAAAAGTGCTCGCGCTCTTTTCGACATCGTGTCTATCTCCGTGGTAATTAATCTGTTGCGCCAGTTGCATTGTATCCGCCCAGCAAAGCGAACCGCCACCTGACCGAAGCGGCGGCAGTGTACCAAAACCAGAACCGATTCTCTAGACAGATTGATGCACTTACACATATCAAGAGGTTAACAAAACGATTCTGGGTGTTGCCATGGGTATACGCAGGAAATACCTGAATAGTTGTTTGCAACATACTGAAATATACTTTTAACTGGCTAACGGCATTAAAAATTGAACAATGCGCCCTGCCGCCGACCGATTAAACTCTGACAATGCTCCGTTGCAGCAAAAAACCACCGATGGCTACGATTAGTTATCTATTAGTTTGATCGGGTCGACGCGCTGCACCACTTGCGCCTTGTTGACTCTAGTTTGAATCTCACGTGGCGCCGACGCTATGCGCATTTCATCTTTAAAGCCGCAGGCAACGCACTCGCGAAAGTCGACGCCGTCCTCAGAATACCCACGCAGTTTATCCATCGCCGCACACTTTGGGCAGGTCACCCCAGCGATAAAACGTTTTACCGTAGAAAAAGTCATTTTGCGCTCACCAAACTGGCTATCCTCGCTGCAGATGTTACAGTTATCTTATGAATCAATCTATACGTTCCCACCGCGGTATTTCTCCCACTTTAGGTCAACGCGTTTTCATCGACTGCGCCGCCACAGTGATTGGCGATGTGCATCTCGGCGATGATTGCTCGGTGTGGCCGGGCGCCGTGATTCGTGGCGACGTCCATAGTATCCGCATTGGAGCACGCTCCAACATTCAAGACAATGCAGTTCTGCACATCACCCATGCCAGCGACTTTAATCCTGACGGTTGGCCGCTAACAATCGGCAGCGACGTCGTCGTCGGCCATCGCGCCATCCTGCATGGCTGTGCGCTCGGCGATCGCATCCTCGTGGGCAATGGCGCGATCGTCAACGATGGCGCGATCTGTCATGACGAAATCATCATCGGTGCCGGTTGCATGGTGCCGCCCGGAAAGGTTCTAGATAGCGGCTTTGTCTATGTCGGCAATCCATGCCGCGTACTGCGCCCGGTAAGTAGCTCAGAGATCAAGTTTTTTACTTATTCTCCGGGCAATTATGTGAAGCTCAAAGATCTGTATTTAGCCGAGCGCGACGCGCCCGCGTCAACTGGCGGTTAAGGCGTCGCGCAGCGCTTGCAGCACCGGAGCAGTGCGCGGTCGGACACCCCGCCAGACAAAAAACGATTCGGCTGCCTGCTCCACCAACATTCCAGCACCATCGCTAACTCGGCCGCCGTGGCCCGCTGACCACGACATAAAACCGGTTGGCTTGGCGGCGTACATCATGTCGTAGCAACAGGCCTCGGCGCTACCCAGCAGCGTCTGTGGCAAGACCAATTGATCGCCCTGTAAACTGGCGCTGGTGCC
>CAJIZO010000107.1 GCA_905181995.1 Flavobacteriaceae bacterium TMED48 | reverse complement strand
GCAGCACCCGCGCCCCCAGTCAGTTTGTCGATATGCAACTGGATGTCACCGCCGGCAGTATCGAGATCGCGGTGCGCGAGGGGTTCGAGTCGATCGAGCATATCAAGCGCTACACCGCGCTCGGTTTTGGCACCGATCAGGGCAAGCTTGGTAATATCAATGGCATGGCGATACTCGCCAAGGCGCTCGGTCAGAGCATGGCCGAGACCGGCACGACCATTTTTCGCCCGGCCTATACACCGACTACCTTTGGCGCGATTGCCGGTCGTGATATCGGCGCGCTTTTCGACCCGCAGCGCCATACCGCGATGCACCGCTGGCACCTTGCGCGCGGCGCCGAGTTTGAAGATGTCGGTCAGTGGAAACGCCCTTGGTACTATCCGCGTGCGCGCGCCGCAGGCGGCGTTGAAAGCCTGCGCGAGGCGGTTGATCGCGAGTGTTTGGCGGTGCGCAATAGCGTCGGCATTCTGGATGCCAGTACGCTCGGTAAAATCGATATTCAGGGCCCGGATGCGGCGGAATTTATCACCCGCATGTACACCAATTCGTTCCTTAAATTGGCCCCTGGTAAGTGCCGTTATGGGGTTATGCTGAAAGAGGACGGCATGATCTTTGACGATGGCGTGTGCGCCTGTCTCGGCGATAATCACTATTTGATGTACACCACCACCGGCGGCGCAGCCGGCGTACTGGCGTGGTTAGAACTTTGGCAGCAGACCGAGTGGCCAGACATGCGGGTGTATTTTACCTCGGTCACCGACCACTGGAGTACCGCCACCATCAGTGGCCCCAATGCCCGGCGGGTACTGGCCAAGGTGTGCGACGACATCGACCTAGATCGACAGGCCTTTGGGTTTATGGACTGGCGCGATGGTACGGTGGCGGGGGTCACAGCGCGGGTATTTCGAATCAGTTTTACCGGCGAATTATCCTACGAGATCAACGTGCCGGCGCACTGTGGCCGACATCTTTGGGAGGCGTTAATCGCTGCCGGTGAGGCGTTTGATATCACGCCCTACGGCACCGAGAGCATGCACCTGCTGCGCGCCGAAAAAGGCTTTATTATCGTCGGCCAGGACACCGATGGCTCGATGACCCCAGCGGATATGAATATGGACTGGGTGGTGGCGAAAAATAAAACCTTTAGCTTTATTGGCAAGCGCTCACTCAAGCGCAGCGACGCGCTGCGCGATCAGCGCAAGCAATTCGTCGGATTAAAGCCGTTGGACCCAAGCGAGGTGCTCCCCGAGGGCGCGCAGGTGGTGTTCGATCCGCAACAGCCGATCCCGATGTCGATGCAGGGCCATGTGACGTCGAGCTATTACAGCGCCAATCTTGGGCACTCGTTTGCATTGGCGGTGATCAAGGGCGGTCTCAATCGGATGGGTCAGGTGGTGCACTGTCCATTGGCGGACGGGCGTACCCTGGCCGCCGAAATCGTTAGTTGTGTCTTTTACGACCCCGAGGGAGCGCGCCAACATGTCGAATAATATCGCGACGGAAACACCGCTTATGCACGCCTATGGCAACTTTAGCCACCATGAGTACAGCGTTGGTGGAGAGATTGGCTTTGGTGAATTGCAGTTTGATCTGGTGGGCAAAGAGATGCCCCTGTGCAGCCACCTCAATATTCGTGGCGATGCCGGTGATGATGCGTTTTGTGCCGGAATTGAGCAGGTTTTGGGCATTCATCTACCAACCCAACCGGGTCATTACCACACCAGTCGTACGCACAGTCTCTATTGGCTCGGGCCCGATGAGTGGTTGCTGATTAGCCAGGCTGAAAGCATTGATTTACAGGCCCAGTTGCGCGCCGCACTGTCGGGGCACGTGTCGATTGTCGACGTGGCCGGAGGTCAGATCGTCATCAATCTGCGCGGCTCAGCGGTCGCGTTGGCTACGCTGCTAAAAAAATCCTCGGTGTATGACTTTGGTGGATGGGGCACTGCGGTCGAGGGCGGCGGGCGCTGCGTGCAAACCACCTTTGCCAAGGCCTCAGCGGTGGTCGCCAATCGCTGTGACGGCACGTATGAGCTTGTGGTTAGGCGCACCTTCGCCGACTATATCGCCCGCTGGTTGCTCGATGCTGGGCGCGAATTTGGTTGCCGCATAGAGGGTGAGTCGGGCGTTTAAGCGCTGGCACCGCGCAGTTGTGACGCCATCGGCAGGGCGGTTTTGTACTTGACCTGCTTGAGCGCAAAGCTTGATTTTATATTTGATACCCCGGCGATTTTTGATAATTTATCGACGATAAAGTGTTCCAGCGTCGAGATGTCTGGAACCAACACGCGGATCAGATAGTCGCTGTCGCCGGTCATCAGATAACACTCCATCACCTCCGCTTGATCTTGCATCGCCGATTCAAAGAGTTCCAGCGACCGATCGACTTGGCGCTCCAGGGCAACGTGAATAAAAACGCTGATCGGCAAGCCGACGGAAATCGGCTCGACCAGCGCCACATAGCGCCTTATCACCTCGGCCCGTTCCAGAGCGCGCACCCGACTGAGACAGGGTGAGGGCGTTAGGCCAATCCGCTGGGCGAGTTCGGCGTTGGATATTTTGGCGGACTCTTGAAGGATATGAATAATTTTCAGGTCTATGGCGTCGAGGGCTATGTTCGGCATAATCTGCTCTTTAAATATATAAATTATTGATTTTATGCCGAAAACTATCGCATAGAGGCGTGTAAATAGCAACACCTGCTGGGCTATGGAGATTATTATAGACGCTGTTTAGGCATTGATTTAGGTGGCTTGAGTATGTCTGCAACAACCGATTTAAATGGCGTCGACGACGACCCAGCAGAGACCCGCGACTGGCTCGATTCGCTCACCGCAGTGATCGCCAATAGTGGCGTCGAGCGCGCCCAGCATATTTTGCGGAGTCTCGATCGCGCCGCGCAAAACCGTGGTATTGCGTCGCTAGAGCAGCCCTATTCAGCCTACCGAAATTCGATAGGTATCGACCAGCAGGGCGCCTTTCCCGGCGACCTTGAGATGGAACAGCGACTGACCGCGATCATTCGCTGGAATGCGTTGGTGATGGTGATGCGCGCCAATCAAGCCTATGGAGGTCTGGGCGGGCACATCGCCAGCTATGCGTCAGCGGCAGAAATTTTTGAAGTCGGCTTCAACCATTTTTTTCGCGCCGATAGCGAGCGCGGCCCTGGCGATCTGGTGTATTTTCAACCGCACTCGGCACCCGGCGTATATGCTCGGGCGTTTCTCGAGGGGCGATTGAGCGAGGAAACCATTGGCAACTACCGACGCGAGCTCGGTGGCGACGGCCTGTGTTCCTACCCGCACCCGTGGCTGATGCCCGACTTTTGGCAATTTCCCACCGGCTCGATGGGCCTTGGCCCGATGAGCGCGATCTATCAGGCGCGTTTTATGCGTTACCTAGAGGGGCGTGGTTTGGCGGATACCGCGGAGCGCCACGTCTGGGGTGTGTTTGGCGATGGCGAAATGGACGAGCCAGAGTCGCTCGGTGGTTTGACGCTGGCGGCGCGCGAGGGCCTCGACAACCTGACGTTTATCGTCAACTGCAATCTGCAGCGCCTCGATGGGCCGGTGCGTGGTAATGGTCAGATCATTCAGGAATTGGAAAGCCTGTTCATCGGCGCTGGCTGGAACGTTATCAAAGTGCTCTGGGGATCGGAGTGGGACGCGCTGTTTGCGCGCGATACCGAGATGGTGCTGCTGCGGCGCTTTGCCGAGACGGTCGATGGCGAGTATCAAGATTTGGGTTCCAAGGACGGTGACTACAACCGCGCAAAATTCTTTGATTCCGATCCGGTGACCCGAGATTTGGTGAGCCACATGACCGACGCCGAGATCAACGCCCTCAAACGTGGCGGCCATGACATGCGTAAATTGTACGCCGCCTACGCCGCATCAAAGGCAAAAAACGGCAAGCCAACGGTGATCTTGGCGAAAACTAAAAAGGGTTTTGGCATGGGCGGCGCGGGCGAGAGTCGGATGACCTCTCATCAGGCAAAAACCCTCGATGCCGATGGACTTAAAGCATTTCGCGATCGCTTTGATCTACCCTTGAGCGACGCAGATTTGGCGCAATTAAATTTTTATAAGCCGCCTGAAGACAGCCCCGAAATGCGCTATTTACACCAGCGACGAGCGGCGCTGGACGGCTATTTGCCGGCCCGCACATCGCGTTTGGCGAGCCATAAAAAGTTGTCTATCCCGCGGCGCGATGACTACGCCAAGTTTGCCCTCGCGGCGAACGACAAAGCCATGTCGACGACCATGGCCGCGGTGCGCATTATGAGTACGCTGTTAAAAGATGCCGATCTCGGGCCGAGCATTGCGCCGATCGTTGCCGACGAAGCGCGCACCTTTGGTATGGATGGGTTGTTTCGACAGATCGGTATTTACGCGCCCAAGGGGCAGCTCTATCAACCCGAGGACGCCAGTTCAATGATGTACTACAAAGAGGCGCGCAACGGTCAGTTACTCGAGGAAGGCATTAATGAAGCCGGCGCGATGTCGTCTTGGACGGCGGCCGCCACGGCGTACTCGGTTCACGGTCAGCCGATGCTGCCGTTTTATATTTACTATTCGATGTTTGGCTTTCAGCGCGTCGGCGATTTGATTTGGGCGGCGGCCGATCAGCGCGCCCGGGGGTTTTTACTCGGCGCGACTGCCGGCCGCACCACCTTGTCGGGCGAGGGCTTGCAACACCAGGACGGCAGTAGTCAGTTGGTGGCGGCCACCGTGCCCAATTGTCGCGCCTACGATCCCGCCTATGCCTATGAACTGGCGGTGATCATGGACCATGGTATGCGGGCGATGATCGAGCGCGAGGAGGACGTGTTTTATTACATCACGCTGATGAATGAGAACTACCCGCAGCCGAGCATGCCCATGCGGCCAGCGGTTGTCGATGGCGCCGAAAGTACCGACGCTTTTGCCAGTTCAAAGAGTTCAAAGAGTTCAAAGAGTTCAAACAGTTCAGATCGTGCAGAGAATTCAAAGAGTTCAGAGAGTTCAGAGGAGCTAGAGCGCGGCATAATCAATGGGCTTTATCAATTCGGCGCACGTGGTGATCGAGACGCCGAGATCCGTGTTCGGTTGATTGGTTCGGGTACGCTGCTCAATGAAGTGATTGGCGCAGCAGATATTTTGGCGACCGATTTTGCCATTTCCAGCGACATTTTTAGCGCTACCAGTTACTCGCAACTGACCCGTGATGCGCGCGCGGTCGAGCGTCAAAATCGTCTCGCGGCCACCGCCACCCCGGCGCTGAGTCATGTCCAACAACAACTGCCGGGCAGGCTGCCAATCGTCGCGGTCAGCGACTATGTGCGGGCGTTGCCCGAGATGATCGCAGCCTATGTTGATGGGCGCTTTGTGGCGCTCGGCACCGACGGTTTTGGGCGCAGCGATCGGCGCGAAGAACTGCGGGCGTTCTTTGAGGTCGACCGCAACAGCATTGCATTGGCGGCCATCGAGGCGCTGGTGCGGGATGGGCATGTCGATATCGAAGTGCAGCGCAAAGCGCTGAAAAAGTTTGCTACTGTGCCCGATTCGCCGCCCCCATGGCAGGTGTAAGCGCACCATAACAGCGGCGCTTGTCGAGCTTGTCAGAACAGTGGTCTGTTGCTGTCAGCGCTTTTCTTATAAACTGCCCACAACAGTTTGACGTTATTTGTCATGGGTTTGCGCGATCGGCGGCATCCATGCCAAAGCGCAACTGCAGCACTAGAGCGGGGGGCAAGGGGTTTGGCAGATTCTGGCAATGGCGATGGCAAAGGTCCGCGGGGTGGCGATTCAGGACCACCGGATATCGATGAGTTATTCAAAACAATCAAAGATCGCTGGTCGCGCTCCGCTCTAAGTTTTAACCCGCTGAACCTGCTATACCTGATAGCCGCGCTGCTGGCGTGGGCCTTTCTGAGCAATGACACCTTTCAAACCGAGAATTTATCTATGGATTTCCTGTCAGACGTGCCGTTTATGCAATTTATTATTTTAGTCTTTGTGATCGCCCTGCTGCGGTCGATGATCAAATTTATCCCGCAAAATACCACCTATGTGATCGAGCGGTTCGGGCGCTATCAATCGACCAAAGAGGCGGGGCTGAACGTTATTTTACCCTTTATTGATCGCGTCGCAGCGGTTCGCTCACTCAAAGAGCAAGCGGTGGATGTGCCGAGTCAAAATGCGATTACCCGCGACAACATTTCACTGACGGTCGATGGGGTATTGTATTTTCGCGTACTGGATCCGTTTAAAGCCACCTACGGCGTTGACGACTACGTGTTTGCGGTGACCCAGTTGGCGCAGACCACCATGCGCTCGGAGCTCGGCAAGATGGAACTCGACCGAACCTTTGAAGAGCGCGATATGTTGAACACCAACATTGTTTCCGCCATCAACGAAGCGTCTGCGCCCTGGGGTATTCAGGTGTTGCGGTACGAGATCAAAGACATTGTGCCACCGCGCTCGGTGATGGACGCCATGGAGGCGCAAATGAAGGCCGAACGTGTGAAAAGGGCGCAGATACTCGAATCTGAGGGCGACCGTCAGGCGGCGATTAACCGCGCGCAGGGCGAGCAGCAATCGGTAGTGCTGGCGGCCGAGGCCGATCGCGACGAGCAGGTACTGCGGGCAGAGGGTGAGGCCAATGCGATTATTGCCGTGGCCGACGCGAAAGCCGAGGCAATCCGCAAGATTGGTGCAGCGGCGGATACCGAAATGGGTCAAAAGGCCATTCAACTGGATCTTGCCACCAAGGCCATCGAGGCCAAGCATGCTATTGCGCGGGAGTCATCGGTGGTGTTGCTGCCGGACTCTGCCACCGATGCGTCATCGGTGGTGGCGCAGGTTACGTCGATCATTAAAAGCATCAATAACCGGGACTCGTCGTGAACGTCGCGATGCAAGATACCGCCACAATGATGATTGTGGTCGGCGTATTACTGCTGTTGATCGAGGCCACCGCTTTTGGTTTCTCGCTGGTGATTCTTGCGGCGGTTGGTTTGGCGAGCATTGGCGTCGGTTTGATGATCAAATTTGAGTGGCTACCAGACTCGCTTCCGGTGGCGCTTGGGGTTACTTCGGTGTTGACCGCGGTGATTTTTGCGGTCGTTTGGCGGCCGTTAAAAAAACTCGGTGCGACGGTTGACGACAGCGCACCAAGCTCGGATTTGATCGGCTACACATTTCAGCTCGACAACCCGTTGACCGCCGACGAGGCGCATATCCACCGCTATTCTGGGATTGACTGGTTGCTCGAGTGCGACGAAAACTTGGACGCGGCAACCTTGGTTGAAGTGATTGAGGTAGACGTGGGTAAGTTTCGGGTATCGCCGGTGGCGATCGCGCGAACCTAGCAACACGTTACGCGGCTCAGGTTTGCATGGCTCAGGTGCCGGCTTAGGAATTTCCGCTTAGAAATTCCGGCTAATCACTGCGCTGCCGATTCGCTACCAGAAAGTGCGCCAGCGATCAGTACACCACTGACGGCCGGGCTGCTTCGTGTGCTGCTGAGTAATAGGCGAATGAGTAATAAGTGAATGAATAACAGGTCAATGAATAATAGCTGAATGAGAAATAAGTATCGCAATAGCGTCGCTGAGGTCGAATCGGC
>CAJIZO010000106.1 GCA_905181995.1 Flavobacteriaceae bacterium TMED48 | reverse complement strand
CTTAGATACTGGTAACTTAGATACTGGTGGCTTGGATACTGGTAATACTGGGCCTGTGGTTAGCAGCCATCAATACCGATAGAAAGACGCGTTATTTTGGCGATGGGGCGCCACTAGTCGGCAGGCTGAAGCGCCTTATTGCCCGGGGGCGCCTTATTGCCAGTATGTAATAGTAGGGTCTCGTAATTTTACCGAGGCCAACTGAATAAAAACCTTTCGACCGTCGGTTTCCGTTGGTTTTATCGAGGTATTTTATGCTGACATGGCAAAAACGCCACCGGCCACACCAGCCATCAATGACGAGGGTGGTTAGTGAATTCAGTGAATAGCGCAAAATCCAGCGAGGTTAACAACAAACATGAAAAATAAATTTTCTTCGGGTTCGCCCACCAAGGGAGCCAGCATAGGCGGTGTTGAAGCCGCGGCAAAAATAATGAACCTCGTCAAAGCAGACATGGCAAATACCATATTGGCCGGAATTTCTGATCGTGATGAAGATTTAGCGACCGAAATTCAGGACAACATGTTCAAATTCGACACCTTGGCGGCCATGGACAATCGCGCCATACAGGCGATCTTGCGCAAAGTGAGTCAAGACCAATTAGCCAAGGCCTTGAAAGGCGTTGATGACAGCACCCAGCAAAAATTTCTCATCAATATGTCGCGTCGAGCCCAAGAACGATTGCTCGATGATATCCATGACCTGACATCGATCAAGGCCACGGATATCGAAATGGCGCAAAAAAATATCACCCGCACGGCGCGTAAACTGGCAGATTCTGGCGATATAGTGCTCGCCATTCGCCGCGATGAATTTGTCTAAGCGGACTCATGGACAACCCCTCGCCCGTCGCCATCAAGTTACTTGGCTGATTAGTTAAAGCTTAGAGCCTATCCGGGCTGATTTTCAGCCAATTGATCACTCAACCTTTTATCTATGTCTGAAGCCACGATTTTAATCGCATTAAACCACCCTCTAAACCTATTTCATCAAGGTTTTATTGGGCCTTTCGGTGAGAATACTGCTTAATAGAGGGGTATCTGAGGCGACTGTGGCCATTAAATTTTATAATCTAGCATCGGCAATCCAAGGCACCGCAGCAATGGGCGCACTGTGCTTGAGTTGGGTATCGATCGCAAGCGATGCGCCGGTCCATCCCGTCAACACCAGTAAATGGTTTCACCAAACGCAGCTGCCGAATGGCGATACCTGGTTTAATAACGAACAACAGCATTACACCAACCGCATCACCAACGCCTTTATCAGTGATGGCACATTAAAAATCGTCGCCAAAAAAGAGCCCTTCGCCGATCAGGGTAAAACCAAACAATACACCTCGGCGCGATTAAATTCGAAATTTGCCTTTAAATATGGTCGGATTGAAGTGCGCACAAAACTGCCAGCGGGGTCGGGCACCTGGCCGGCGATCTGGACATTGGGCAAAAATATCAAAGAAGCTGGTGCCTACTGGCAAACGCAGAGTTATGGCACCGCATTATGGCCTTGGTGCGGCGAAATTGACATTATGGAACACTGGGGTAGCCGACCGAACTTTGTACAAAGCGCCATGCACACCCCCTCCAGCTTTGGCGATACCGTCAACAAAGGCGGCCAAAACATCGCCACGGCGACAACAAATTTTCATGTCTACGCCACGCACTGGAGCGCCGACAGCATCGCCTTTAGCGTCGACGACAAGGTGCATTATCGCTATCAGCCGAGCGTTAAAAATGTGCGTACATGGCCGTTTGACGAGGAGCAATATGTAGTCCTCAATCTGGCGATTGAGTCAACCATCGATAGCACCTTTAAGAGCGCCGAAATGGAAATAGACTACATCCGCATCTTTGCTCCAGATGCCGGCCCGGGCGACCAACCTATTTGGTCGGATGAATTTAACTAAACCATCGGCCGCACGGTGGCTTTGACTCAAGCCGGTAAAAGGGCGCGGCACTGCTATGCGCCAAGATGCTATGCGCCAAGATGCTATGCGCCGAGATGCGATGCGATGAGATACGTTGCTTTTATGGTCTCTTGGAACCTATGATTTTAGGCCCAATCGACAACGCACTGCCGACTAGCAGCGGTATAAAAAGGCAGGCCGCAAGGTACATATCGGCATTAAACCCACAAGAGACATCGCCAACCA
>CAJIZO010000105.1 GCA_905181995.1 Flavobacteriaceae bacterium TMED48 | reverse complement strand
CGTTTAGCTTTATCTGGACCCGCGATCTGACGCGAGTGCTGGTGCGCGCCATCGCAACCAGCCCTCCGGGAGACTTTAACGTCGCGGCAGATGGGGTTCTTAGCGTTCATGAATTGGCGCAAAGACTCGGCAAGCCGGTACTCAGGCTACCGGTTTGGGGCTTAAAAGCCCTACTGACAGTCGCTCACACTCTGCACTTCACGCGCTATCACCCAAGCCACGTGAGCTTTCTTCAGTACCGGCCGGTACTCGACAACAGCGCGTTAAAAGAGGCCTTTGGCTATACCCCAGAATTAACCAGCCGACAAGTCTTTGACCTCTGGCAAAAGAACGCGGGACTCTAGTCAGAGCTTGCGCCGCGCCGCTTGATGTCAGCCCTCGCTAGTCGCGTCTAGCCATTAAATCGAGCAGCGCCAGCACGGTCGCGTAAATTCCGGTTGTCACCGCAGGCTCGGGTTGAATCACAAATAGGGGACTGTGGTGTGATGGCACCGCTGGCCCCGAGCCATTTAGCGCGGCTCGCAAGTAAGCTGCGTCTGTACCGCCGACAGAAAAATACACGCTGGTCACCTGCGGTTCGGTGGTGAAGAACGGAAAATCCTCGGCGCCCATACCCTGAGCACCGAACGACGTCACCCGATCCTCCCCCAATGCCTCGCGCCAAAGCGTTCTCAGTCGCCGCGCCATCACCGCATCATTGATGGTTGGGGGCGTCGACTCCTCCGAGTAGACAACCTCCGGCAGCTTGTCCTCTGGCAGCCCGGCAGCACGCCCGAGATTTTTTGCTATGCGCGCGATTCCCGACAACAAAATATCGCGGGTCTTGGCATTGGTATTGCGCACCGTTAACTGCAAATGGGCGCGGTCGGAAATAATGTTGTGTTTGGTGCCGCTGTGAAACGCCCCAACGGTCACCACCCCCGGCTGTCTTGGCGCCAATTCCCTCGACACTAAGGTCTGCAACGCCATGACAATTTGACTGCCGAGAACAATGGGGTCCTTGCCGGCATGGGGCGAGGCACCGTGCGCACCAACACCATGCACATAAATATCTACGGTATCCGCACCGGCGAATGGCGAGCCCTCGATCACGTTGACCACGCCCGCTGGCAGTGCCGAGGATACGTGAAAGGCCAGCGCATAATCTGGCGTGCCAAAGCGCGCCCAAAGATCGTCCTCCATCATCGCGCGAGCGCCCAACACGCGCTCTTCAGCGGGCTGACCGATCAACATCAGCGTCCCCGACCAATCTTGCATTCTATCGCGCATCTGTTTGGCGGTGCCTATCAGGCTGGTGATATGTACGTCGTGACCACAGGCGTGCATAACCGGAAATGTGTTGCCGGTCACCGGATCCAGTTGGCTTGCTTCGGAGGCATAATCGAGACCCGACTTTTCTTCTATCGGCAGGCCATCCATGTCCGCGCGCATCATTACCAATGGCCCTTCACCGTTCTTTAAAATCGCCACGATACCGGTACCACCGACATTTTCAGTGACCGTAAAACCATGGTTACGCAGCGCTTTGGCGAGCTTTTCTGCGGTGCGAAACTCGGCGAGGCTCAACTCCGGGTGGGCATGAAAATCTTCGAAAACGGTCTTTAAACGGTCGTCGTAATCGGCCTGTATCGATCGGCTCAAGTCGCGCTCCGCCGCGTGCGCCAGCGACGCGCAGCACAGGCTAAAGGCCGTGGCAATAATTGCCAATCGATAGAGCATGCGGGGGTTATAAAAAGCAGCCATACGCCTATATTCCATAAATTATGCGTTTTAAACATCTTAAACGGCGAGAGTTATGTTAAAACAATAGCACAAATTAATTTTTTACAACGAAATCCTCAACCTGGGTTGGGCGCTTCAGCGCACAATGAATCGGCCCCGCCATGGCAAAGCGGATCGGTCAGTCGCAACGCCATCACGACTGGGACGACTGGGACGACTGGGACGACTATAATAACGACGATCAGCTAACTCGGTAACCATTATGCTCGATACGCTTGCCGCCCTAGCAAAACGCACCAAGGGGCTACAACCATTCGCCTATGGCGTCGCTGCGGCGTCCGTCGCGGGATTTTTCATGTCGCTAATCAGCGGCGATAGTAGTTCGCACAACCCATATTTAATCCCCTGTATCGTCGGCTTCTTGTGGTCACTGATAACGGTTTTATTGGCGTCATTGTTCAGCCGCGTACCGCCTGTTCCGGCGGATTCTTCGGGCCGTATTGCACGACTGAAAATCCGCTTTTGGCGCTTGCTCTATCACCTCGCGAGCGTTGTTTTTGTCTTGCTGACCGGCGCCGTATTGATCACCAGCTACCGCTTGCTAAGTATTGGGCTATCGGTCCCAGCGCAGTGAATCACTCGCCAGCGCTGCTTCTATAAAAACGCGCCCTAGTGCCTTGGGCTGTCGCACAGATCCCCGCATCACTGGCGACAGCGGCTTAACCAGGTTCGATATTCCGCCTCGACGCAATGGCGGTCGATGGGTCGCTCCCAGGGCTCTACGATCCAGCGATCGACGACTAGGTCGTAGGCTTCAATCGCCTCGCTCCCCTGCTGCAGCAACGCATGCACCCATCGCGAACGAGCGTCGCGCGCCACCACCGTGCCGGCAATCGATGGCCTAAGGCGCTCGGCAAAATAATACTCGCCAGAATCGGCGCCAAAAGAGCGCAACTGCTCAAGCGCCCGCATCGACGGGCTATCAGCAGCTGAAGTGCGGGTCAAATCGATCAGGGGACGGGTTAAAAATGCCAATCCGATACGCCCACAGATATCGCCGATGCTCGCCGCGCTCAGTATCCCGCGACGGTTGTTGTGTTGCGCGCGACACTCGGCGATTATTGCCCGCATGGTAACCACTGGCGTGGTCAATCAACTACCCTCGCTGCAGGTCGCATCACCGGGTTATAACACCACCACTAGGCCGCTGCGAGGATCCATCTTGCCGACCACTAAATCAGCGTAGATATCCCCCAAAGCTGAGAGCCCAGCAATTTTTTCAATTCGCATCCAAGCGCTGCTCTGTTGCATGCGCGCAGCGACAAATTTTCCGGAGCGCGCAGCAAAATCGTCGGCGCCCCAATCACTTACACGCTTTTGTACATGCGCTGGGGCGAAGAAAAAATGACTGCGCTGTCGGTTGATCTGCGCCGCCATTGGGCTGTTTTTTACGAGACTCTCCCAATGGGTCATGCCGACGCTAATGCAACTGCGCAGGTTATCGC
>CAJIZO010000104.1 GCA_905181995.1 Flavobacteriaceae bacterium TMED48 | reverse complement strand
CCACAGAGACCATCGACCGACTAGCTCGCCAATTTCACCGCAGATTCGCACCGCCATCGGTCTACTAGCACTTCGCTTAACCCTTCGGTTTAAGCAAAAAACTCTACATTTTTTGGAAAGATAAATTACAAAGATTGATTTTAAAACAATACTTTAAAACAATCTTTTAAAACAATCTTTTAAGACAATGTTTTAAAGCAGTATTTTATAGACTTATTGTCATGTTATTTAAGCGATTGGTCATTACTTAAGCGCGACTAGCGCGGGCGCGAGCTCTACTGTTACGGTCGCATACCCACCAAAAAAGGCACTGGCGGGTCGGTTTGTGCGTTCACCGCTAAGTTGAGCCAGTGCGAAAGCTTGGGTCGAGTCTCGCGCGGGTCGATAATTTCATGCACCGAAAAGCCCTCGGCGCGCGGGAAGGGAGATTGGCTCGCCGCAAGCATTGTTTCAAGTTCTTGCTGCCGTTTTTTGGGGTCTGCGGCGGCGGCTATCTCGCGAGCAAAGGCCACCGCAACGCCACCCTCAACTGGTAAGGCGCCGGTGATAGCGCTCGGCCAACTCAAGACATAACCGTCCGGCCCAAAGTGCGCCTGAGCCGCGACCCCAAAGGCCTTGTGCACCTGAACACTCGCCCAGGGAACGCGCGACTGCATCACCGCAGAGATCGCCGCTGTTCCGTGGCGGATGGTGCCCGCGCACTCGCTATCGGGGCCGATCATAAAACCGGGTTCGTCGACGAAACTCAGCACCGGCAAATGAAAACTATTACAAAAATCGATAAAACGCCGCAATTTTTGCGCCGCTTCTGCGGTCATAGCGCCAGCATAGTACATACAGTCGTTGCCTATGACCGCGACTGAATGCCCATCGAGCCGCGCCAAACCAGTGATCAGGCTCGGGCCAAATTTACCGCTCATTTCGAAAAAACTCGATCCGCTCTCGGCCCGATCAACCACCGATTGGATAACTTTGCGCATTTGAAATGGCTGACGCGAACTCGCCGGGACTATAGAGGCAAGCGCATCATCACAGCGATCAACCGGATCATTGCAGACATGCCGAGTCGGGCGCTGCCAGGCATTATCTGGGAGATAGGATAAAAAGCGCGCGATCTGGTCGAGAGCATCTCGTTCATCGGTCGCCAGATTATCGATTGCTCCACTTTTGAGATGGACGCCTGAACCGCCCAGTTGCTCCTTAGTCAAGTTAAGTCCGAGCGCTCGCTTGACCACCTGCGGGCCGGCGATCAAGACCGCGGCATTTTCGGTCATCACCGAGAAATGTGACGCCACTAGGCGCGCGGCGGGTAAGCCGGCAACCGGCCCGAGCGCCGCGGTTGCCACTGGCACCTTACCGAGGGTTTCTGCCAATGCTGCAAAGCGCGATACGCTGTACACCGGATCACCGAGTGGGCGGCGACTTTTTTCTTGCCCAGTGCCACCTACGGCACCGCCACCGCCCTCATGCAGGCGCACCAGCGGCAGTTTGTACTGCAGCGCGAGCTGCTCGACATACACGCTTTTACGCAGCCCCGCCGGATTGGGCGACCCGCCCTTGAGCGTGAAATCTTCACCACCAACAATCACCTTGCGGCCATTAATGCTGCCAAACCCGAGCACAAAGTTGGCTGGCTGAAAATCCACCAACGCCCCCGACGCGTCATATTCGGGAACCCCAGCACCCTCGCCTAACTCAGAAAAACTACCGTCATCGACAAGACCATCGATGCGCTCGCGAATCGTCAATCGTCCCTTTTGATGCTGGCGACCGACCGATTCGGTGCCGCCCTGTTGCTTCGCCAGCGTGCGGCGATGCTTGATTTGTTGTATCTCAGCGTCCCAATCCATGATCTGATCTATACCCCCCGCAACACTGCGATATCTTGATCTTCTGCAACCAGATCTTCCTCGGCAACGCACAGTTCTACCAGCATACCCGCAACCGGCGCCACCACCGGAATCTCCATTTTCATACATTCGATAATCGCGATGACCTCATCGGCGGCCAATTGATCACCCTCCTTGGCTACCGTTTTCCACACTTGGCCGGCAACATGACTTTTAACTTTGTAGACCATTGATCATTTCCTATATTACGCCCGTTGAATTGCGCCGGTGCTAGGCCATTGTAGGCAACACCTTGCGATCGATTGACGGCGTGCTAGATTTGCTTTAACGCTGTGTTCTTAGACTAACAAAGTCTCTAATTAGATGTCTATGTCGATGGCTTATGAGTTTCTTTAAGCATCATACAAGCGCTTGTAAATAGCGCCTATAGTGCTCTACTACCGTCTGCGGGTCTTCGACCTGCGGATAGTGCCCGACGGCATCGAGCTGCGCCACATAGTCTAACCGGCAACCCAGCTCTTGGTAGCGCGCCACCATGTGCGCGCCAGATATCGGATCAACCGAGCCATTGATAACCGCCAACGGGATAGTCGAAGTTTGCAGGGCGCCAACCCAGCGCTCGCGATGCAATTTACGATCGTTGATATAGGTAATCAAATTGCAGAAGACGCGCTTGCCTTGATTGACGTTGATGATCCACCAAAAATCGTTTAACTGATGCTCAGTCGGTCGATGAGCGGCGCCGAAAACCTGGCTAAACCCCGCGCTAAACTGCCTAAAATCAGTGAGTTTAACCAGCAAACTACCGAGTGGACTCAGCAACAATTTCTGCGAAAAAAGTGCCCTATGAGTCTCGGGAAATAGGCCGCCATTTAGAAAACAACAAGACAGCCATTTGCCCACGCCGCCGCCATCGAGTTGGCGAGCGAGGAGTTCCTGAGCTACGGTATCGCCGTAATCGTGTGCTAATACGTGAAATGTGCTCAGCTGTTTGGCGGCGACCAGCGCCTCGACTAAGTCTGCCT
>CAJIZO010000103.1 GCA_905181995.1 Flavobacteriaceae bacterium TMED48 | reverse complement strand
CCGATCTCGGTTACGATTATGTGCGCATCAATGCCGAATATCGTACCTGATCGCCGGCCCGCTGCGTTGATGACATGATTGTGATAGCAGTTGCTGCCGGGGTGCTGATGGATGCCGAAGGCCGGGTATATATTACCCGTCGTGGAGTCCACCAGCATCAGGGAGGTCTATGGGAATTCCCCGGAGGTAAGTTGGAGGTCGATGAGACCGCTCGTCGAGCGCTCGATCGAGAACTGTTCGAAGAGCTGGCTATTCGCGTGATCGATGCGCAACCCTTCATACAAGTTGACCATGATTACGGTGATGTACAGATAGTACTGCACGTTTTTACCGTCTCTGATTACGCTGGAACCCCATGCGGAGCGGAGGGTCAGGAGGGTCGATGGGTGGCGCTAGAGAGCCTTACAGCGGTGGGTTCGAGTTACGCATTCCCGGAGGCCAACCAACCCATATTGGATAAATTATCGGCCATGGGATGACTCGGCAAGCGACTATGATGGGGCATTCAACAGCGCATCTGCAGTAAAGCATAGCTAGGTGGCGCGTTTGACAGCGCAGTGGGACTCATCGGGGGCTTATTGCCGTCACTTTTCGGCAACTAACCGGCAATTAATCTGCAACTAGTCATCTGCAACCAATCATCTGCAACCAATCATCTGCAACCAAAGCACGCTGCATTTAACCATCGCGGCCATAACATGGCGGCGGTTAAAAGAGCATGATTTTAGCGCCGGCTGTGCCGATTTTTACCCGTCGCTGGGCGCGCTAGCAGTCTGACCCTGAGCGGCAATACCTGCGATCAGCAGCGCAAAGCGTCGGGGATATTGTCTACTCCAGTTGATCAGCAAGGTTTCCGTCTCGCCAGTTACATCTGCTAGGTGCGTAAAACTGTCGAACCCGGCGCGCTGTAATTCTTCGAGTGTTGTGGGTTCGACTTTATCGCTGTCGTGCATGAGCGCGCGCTGCAGAGAAATACTCTTGCGATGGTAACCCTTATTGGTGTAGTTGCAATCGCTGCATTCATTGCAGTAATTGCAATGGCTGCAGTTACTGCAATTATCGCAGCCTAGGCAAGTGACGCAGTCTATCGAATGGTTGCAGTTATTGCAGTCGTAACAGTTAACCGCGGCGCTGCAGTCAATACAGTTATTACAGTTGTTACTACTGTTGCAATTTATACAGTTATAACAGTGCTCGCAGTGTCGGCAATCGCGACAATTTTTGCTGTCGTTGCAGGCAATACAGAGCTTGCAACCATGGCAGTTGACGCAGTTTCGGCACTCTACGCAATTACTGCAATCGCGACAATTCCAACAACCACGGTTATTGAGGTTTTGTTCGCTATAATGCGGGTTGATGGCGGCAAAGGCCGCACTGACACCATTTTCACTGGGGTCTTGTCGCTTTAAAAAATCGTCTTCTGAGTGATAAACCCGGGTGCCCATCGAGGTTCTCCTAACGAGTGTGAGGGTAAAGATTGACGGGTTGCTTAAAAGTCTGCTTCCGCGTCTATGTCCAGCATATCGGGGCCGGCACTGGCAGGAATGCTGTAGCTCTCGCGAGCCCATTCACCAAAATCTAATTGTTGACATCGCGCTGAGCAAAATGGCCGAAAGGCTGAGGCACTCTCCCAGCGCACATTGGCTGCACAGTTGGGGCAGTTGACCGTGGTTATGTTATCGGTGGCCGGGTCAGTCGTCATGCAAAGATTCCAATGCAAGGTGTAAAAATGTTTCGTGTAACACGGTAATACGCGGCGTTACGGTGTCCAGCGCCAGGCTGTTATCGAAAACATAATTGGCGCGTCGCAGTTTGTCATCGCGCGCCATCTGGCTGTCGATTATGGATTGAATCTGTTGCTTTGGATCGCCGTCTCGCTCAGCGGTTCGCGACAACTGAAGGGACTCTGGCAAATCGACCAGTAGCAAGGTATTGACCAGTTGATGCTGCTCGGTTTCTAGCAGCAGTGGCGATTCTAACATCACGTACGCACTCTCGGCGCGTTGTAGTTGGTCGACAATCCATTCGGCAATCAGGGGATGAAGCAGATTTTCTAGCCAAGTCTTTTCTAGTGGTTGCGAGAAAATGAGTTGGCGCATTGCTGCACGGTTCAGCGTACCGTCGCTTTTAATCATCTTTGCGCCAAAGCGATCGGCGATGATATTCAGCGCTGGCATTCCAGGCTCTACTACTTTTCTGGATGCTTGGTCGGCATCCACCACCTCAATACCCAGCTCTCTGAATCGCTGTGCGATAGTGCTTTTACCGCTGCCGATCCCTCCGGTTAAACCGACGATGTAAGGGTCATAAGACACCGTATCGAGACTCTATTGTAGGCACATGTGATCGCATGGGCATCATTATAACCACGATATTGTTAAATGCTAAATAATCGCACGTAACCGCCCTGTAGTTGCTCGCCAAAATAAAATGCCGCGAAGCCGGCGGCCGCCAAAAAGGGTCCGAAGGGGATCGGTTGGTCTTTGCTGCTGCGCTTGAGCAATATTGCCGTCACACCGATAACCGCTGCCGTGAGCGATGCAAAAAGAACCAACAGGGGGAGTATTTGCCAGCCCAACCAGGCACCCATGGCCGCGAGTAATTTAAAGTCGCCGTAGCCCATACCCTCTTTGCCAGTCGCCAGTTTGAACATCCAAAAGATGCCCCAAAGCGATAAGTATCCAGCGATGCTGCCCAACACTGCCGCATCGAGGGGCGTAAAGTGGCCATCTAGGTTGACCCATAGACCGATCCACATTAGCGGCAAAGTTATCTGATCGGGTAACAATTGTTCCCGCAGATCGATAACGGCGAGCACGATCAAGGCATAGCTGAAAATTAATGCGTAGACGGCCGTTAGGTTGGCACCGAAGTGCCAGACGGTGGCTGCAGTAACGATTGCAGTGGTGATTTCCACTAGGGGATACTGGATCGAAATTGCGCCGGAGCAATAACCGCAGCGTCCCCTGAGAAATGCGTAACTAAAAACCGGGACATTGTGCCATGCGGACAACGTTTGTTTGCAGTGCATACAGCGCGACCGAGGCCAAGCTATGGTAATAGTTGTGGGCTCTTCGCTAGCCGGTAATTGCAAAAAATCGCGTGAATCTCGTCGCCACTGCGCCTCTAACTGCAGCGGTAATCGAAGAATAATCACGTTTAAAAAACTGCCGAATAGCAGTCCATACATAGCAGCCATAACTATCCATTGCACGTTTGATAAATCCATTATTGCTCCGCTTTAAATAAATTTCAGGCCGTTTTCGACTAGATCACCGCTCCGAGTTCAAAGATCGGCATATATAGCGCCAGTATTATAGCCCCAATCAATAGAGCCAAAACTACCATAATCGCCGGTTCCAATAAATCGATAAATCGTTGAATGGTGTTGTCTAGATCCTCCTCAAATTGTATTGCTGCCGCGTTGAGCATTTGTTCCAGCGCGCCACATTGCTCTCCGATTGCGACATATTGTTGCAATACCGCTGGAAATAGCGGCTCGTCCGCAAACGCGCGACTCAGAGAATCGCCGGCAATCAAGCGTTTTTCTACAACTTTAACCGCTGCGTTGTAGGCTTGATTACCCGTGCATTGGGCCGCAGCCTGCAGGGCGTCGACGACCGGAAGGTGAGATGCAATAGTGGCTGCGAGAGTGCGGCTCAAGCGCGCCGTAGCGGTTTTTTGTACCACAGGCCCGATCAGTGGCGTTCGCAGTAGTTGTCGATCCTTAAAGTGGCGCAGCGTTTGGCTTCGTTGTAGCGCATAGCGGGTCATAATAATTATCAGGGTGAGCGCCACGACCAACGTCGCTGCGTAATCTACAACAAAATTAGATGCGGCGATTAGAGCCACTGTGGCGGGTGGGAGTTGGGCATCAAAATCAGCGAAGTTGGCAGCGAATTTCGGCACCACCGTGATCAGTAATAGCAGGGTGACTGCGACAGACAAAATCATCACTGTGATTGGGTAGGTCAGCGCTTTTTTTAGTTGTAAGCGCAGTGTTTCGCGCTTGGCGCTGTCGCTTGCCAAGCGTTGTAACACGCTTCCCAGAGTGCCAGATATTTCGCCATTGTGGACAAGTTGACAAAATAATGGATCAAACTGCTGGGGGTATTTTGCCATGGCGCGCGACAATGCCTCACCGCCGGCAAGGTCGCTGCGGATATTTTTTAGCATTTGTCGCATGTTGGATTGACGGTTGGCAGTGCAGGCGATATCGAAACAATTCAATAGCGGAATGCCAGCGCTGATCATAGTCGCCAGTTGGCGCACGAAGTGGTGCATCTGTCGATGTGTTATCGCACTTTGCCAGGTAAATTTGGGGTGTAATCGGCGCTTCAGCGACAGCGTTATAATTGACTGTTCGCGCAGCGCGACGCGGGCAGCGCGCTGATCAATGGCCTCGATAGCGCCCTCGACATTGACACCTTGAAGCGTTTTTCCGGCGTAGTAAAAGTGCGCCATGATAGAAAATTCCGCGATCGTGGCCGGGGCGTTTGCGCGATTGATACTGTCCAATCATCGCCATCGATAAAGCCTCAGCCTAGCACAGCTAGATTTGGGTTTATCGGTATGGCTTCACACTAAACGGGTGCGGTTGCGGTTTTCTTTTGTCGCTCGATGCTATGAGGTGGAATCAATAATTCGCATGGATAGATCGATCGCGGCAATATGTTTGGTGAGGCTGCCAGAGGATACAAAGTCGATACCCGTATTTTGATATTTTTCCAGATCGGTCTCGGTGAGATTGCCGGACACTTCGATTTCTGTTCCAGCCACGTCGATCTCGCTGAGGGCGCGGATATCCGCAGCAGAAAAGTTATCCAGCATAATCGCATCGGCGCCAGCGCTTAGGGCAAGTTGCAGTTCAGCGATATTTTCCACTTCGATTTCAATGCGTTTGTCCGCGCTTATGGCGCGCGCCGTGCGAATGGCCGATTGAATACCGCCACAGGCGGCGATGTGGTTTTCTTTGATTAAAAAGGCGTCGAACAGGCCGATGCGGTGATTTTCGCAGCCACCGACTGCGACCGCATATTTTTGCGCCAGCCTCAAGCCGGGTATGGTTTTGCGGGTATCTAAAACCCTCAACCCAGAACCGCTGGCGCTCTGCGCGTAGCGGCGAGCGCAGGTAGCGGTGGCGGACAGCGTCTGCAAAAAATTGAGCGCAGTGCGTTCACCGCTGAGCAACCCCCGCGCGTCTCCTGTGAGGGTTGCCAGAATTTGTCCAGCCGTCACCTGTGATCCCTCGTCAGCATTCCACTGCAGGCAGATTCTGTGATCTAACTGTTTGAAGACCTCATCGGCCCACGCCTGTCCGCACAGGACGGCTGGTTCGCGCGCGATGATCTGGGCCCTAGCCACTGCGCCCTTGGGAATGAGCATCGCGGTGATATCGCCGCTGCCGATATCTTCGTGCAGCGCGCGGGCTATACAGATTGGAATGTCGCGCTGGGTGGCGGGGGATAGTTCGGGGATTTGCATAGCGTGAGGGCCCTACTAAAAGTCACTAAATGAAGCGCCCAATTACCACCGCGGCGCGATCAGGATTGTACCAGTAATGCACTTGCGCGTGGGTTGTCTGGGGCGTATGAGAGCGATAATATTCACCTCATTTACTTTCCATGCTCGGTCAATGACCGATATACTCACGCTTGTTTTTCGGAGAATTGAACTGTGACCAAACCCTCAATGCCGTCGCACTGGTTGGCGGTCGATCGGTCGGTGGAATCGCCGAATGCCGATGAGCGTCCGTCCGGTGCCGAGATCAACTTGCTAGTCATCCACAACATAAGCTTGCCGCCCAACGCATTTGAAGGCGACTTTGTCGAGCAGTTGTTTACCAATCGACTGGATGCCAACCAACACCCGTATTTTTTGTCGATTGCCGACCTTCGTGTATCGGCGCATTTGTACGTTCAACGCTGCGGGCGGGTGACGCAATTCGTCGCACTCGACCGGCGTGCTTGGCACGCTGGGGTGTCTAGTTTTTGCGGCGTCGAGGCCTGCAACGACTACTCCATCGGCATCGAGTTGCAGGGCGCGGATCATATTCCCTATACCGAGCATCAATATCGAGCACTCGAGCGTCTAACGCGAGCTATTCAGCACAGCTACCCGGCGATCACCGCCGATCGGATTGTCGGCCACAGCGATATCTCACCGGGCCGCAAAACCGATCCAGGCGACGCCTTTGATTGGCAGCATTATTTGGCGCGTCTGTAAAGCAGCGTGTCGGTGCGATGCGGCTTCAAACAACTTTCTGGGTCGCTATGCGATG
>CAJIZO010000102.1 GCA_905181995.1 Flavobacteriaceae bacterium TMED48 | reverse complement strand
CTCATTTCCAGTGCCAGCGAGATGCTCGATCAAACGCTGGACCTCGGCTGCTTTGCGGTCTGCGCTGAAGCTGTCGGCGCGATGCAAGCCTTGCTCTCGGCGACGGTTGAATACTGCCAGCAACGCCGCCAGTTCGGCCAACCGATCGGCAGCTTTCAAGCGCTCCAGCACCGCATGGTGGACATGTACATTGCGCTCGAGCTTGCGCGCTCGCTACTTGGCGCAACCACCGACGCACTGGCCAACAACAGCGCGCATAGCCAGCGACTGATATCGGCATTAAAATATCGGGTCGATCAATCGGCCCGCGCGATCAGTTATGGCGCGCTGCAACTGCACGGCGGTATTGCCATGACCGACGAGTTAAACGTCGGCCACTATTTCAAACGACTGGCGCTGATCGAGAAGCAGTTTGGCAGCGCCCAGTTCCACCTCCAGCGCTTCAAACAACAACCGACAATTTAAACCAATCATAAGGGGATCAAAATGGATCTAAAAATCAAAGGTAAAAACGCACTGGTCACCGGCTCTACCAAGGGCATAGGGCGCGCCATCGCAGAACAGTTAGCCGCCGAGGGATGCAATCTTGGCATCTGTGCACGAAACGCCGAAGACGTCGACAAAGCGATGACTGAACTCTCGGCTCACGGTGTCAAAGTCGTCGGCAGTGCCGTCGATATCAGCGATGCTCAAGCGCTTGGCGATTGGGTCGAGAGCTGCGCGGAGCAACTTGGTGGCGTCGACACGCTGGTCGCCAACGTCAGCGCCGGAGGTGGCGAAGTCAACGAAGAAACCTGGCGAAATACCTTTGAAGTCGACCTGATGGGCACCGTGCGCAGCGTCAATGCCGCCAGACCGCATCTGGAAAAATCTAGCTGCGGCTCTATCGTGATTATCTCATCGACCGCCGCCATTGAAGCCTTTATGGGTGCTGGCCCTTATGCAGCGCTCAAGGCTGCGCTGTTGAACTACTCTGGCAACCTATCGCAAGACCTCGCCGGCGCCGGTATTCGCGTCAATGCTGTCAGCCCGGGGCCAATCCTCGTCGAGGGCGGAGCCTGGGACAATATTCGCGATGCGATGCCAGAAATTTACACCAACACGGTCGCCGCGATCCCCATTGGACGCATGGGTACCGCCGCCGAAGTCGCCTCTCAGGTGGCATTGCTCGCCAGCCCACTGTCGGGCAACACCACCGGCACCAACATCGTTATCGATGGCGGTTTCACCAAGGGTCTGCAATTTTAGACCTGCTGGATAAGCCGCTTATAGCGGCTTAATCGGCCGATTCAAACGCGCCCGCGGCCCATTATCAAAAAGGGCAGTGGGCGCGTTGGGTTATGGCCGATGAAATTATTTCGCTATCATAGACCCAGCGGTCATACCGCCTGTCGCTCGAATGTCGCTTGAGTGTCGCTCGAATGTCGGGTATTTGAAGCTCGCGCGCTTGCGCGACTCTCCTGACTGTTCCAACTGTCCTGACTGTTCCAACTCTCCTGACTGTTCCAACTGTCCTGACTGTTCCAGCTATCCTGACCATTCCAGCTATCCTGACCATTCCAGCTATGCTGACTGTTCCAACTAAAAAGTACCGCCAAGCCATAAATAAGGCATTGCAGGTCATCGGGTATCGCTCTTAATGACGCGCGGGTGATGGATCATTCTTGATGAGGCGCAGATAATGAATCGCCGGTAATAACTCGCTGGTAGCAAAGTGCTGGTAATAAAGCGTCACTCGACTGCTCAGTCCGAGATGACTCGCGTCTAGAAACAGCACCGCGATACCCGCCGAGGACGGGCGTCGCCTTTAGCTGGAGAGAGTCGGCGGGCGCACCCGTCGCTTAGCTGCTCGGCAGTGATGCCGTGCTGCGCGCCGATCAAAGGGCCTAATTGGCCGCGCCGCTGAGTGGAATCACCTGCCCGTTATTGGCGACCTCGAGCATGTAGCGGATCACTGGCTTGATCTCTTCGAGCCGAAATACACGGCCGAGGGTGTCCTTTGGATTGATCATCTCCATGTAATCCGCTTCGGAAGCAAATTGGTCGACGCTGCTCTGAATCATTTCCGTCGCCGTAGCTCCGAGCCGTAAAAAGTTCACCCGGATATCGAGATCGATATTCACCGGACCCCCTGCCACGTGGGCACCGTTGAAATCACTCAAATCGCGAGTGACCTCGTAGGCGGCGAGTTCGGTGATTTTTTGCAAGGCGATCTTAGAGCAGACATAGGGCGCCGCATTGGCCAAGTTATACGACACCACGTCGCTGCCGATATTGATAATGCGGCCGAAGCCGTTGACCCGAAAAACCCGCGATGCCGCCGCAATCAATTGCATTGGACTGATCAGATTGGTCGTCAAGGTGTCGTAGATTTGCTGATCGTCGAGCGTCTCCATCGCGCCAAAGGCACCGGTGCCGGCATTGTTTACCAGCACCGCGTACTGACCGAGTTGCTCGGCGGTGGCCAACGCAGACTGACGATCGGCTGCATCGTTGACATCGCCCGCAGCGAGGTGCGCGCGGGCATCAGAACCGGCGCTCGCGGCGGCGGCATTTAACGCCTCGACCACCGGCAACGCGTGCTTGTCGTTGCGGCACATAATCACCACCTGCATGCCATAGTCCATCAGCGTTTTGCTCACCTGCAAACCGATGCCGCGGTAACCGCCGGTAATAATGGCGGATTTACCGCGTAACACTTCTGGGTCAAAAGGTTGGTAGGTCATCGATGGATCTCCACTTATACTGTTGTTTGTATTGGATTGCTTGTATTGGATTGCTTGTATTGGATTGCTTGTATTAGGTTGCTTGTTTATATGTACGTCGCTGTGAATCGGCTCGCGACGGCTCTCAACGGATTCGTTGGCCCGCTTTGGCTAGCCAAATAATGTCGCACCCAGGGCCTATTCAAGTGCCGATCAATCGGCTAGTTGAACCACCGTTTTACCAAAATTTTTGCCTTGAAACATTTCGCAGAACGCCGGTCCAACGCGCTCGATACCGCGCGACATGTATTCGATATTGCGCACTTGCCCGCTCGCCACCCAAGCCATCAATTGATTGCGCGCCTCGTCGTAGCGATCGATCTGGTGGTGGCACATCAACCCGCTCATGGTCGCCTGGTTGGTGACCAACTGAAACAGATTGTTGGGTCCGGGCGCCGCTTTGTTGGTGTGATAATCGCTGATTGCACCGCACAGAATCAACCGCGCCCGTTCGTTGATATTGTCGATCGCCGCCTGCAATAGTGGCCCACCAATATTGTCAAAATACACGTCTACGCCCTGCGGGCAAGCTGCGCTAATCGCCGCGCCCAACTCTGTTGAACCGCGGTAGTTGACCGCCGCGTCGTAACCCAGTTCATCGATCAGGCGCTGACATTTGGCGTCGCTGCCAGCTATACCGACCACTCGTGCACCCTGCAGCTTGCCAATTTGTCCGGCTATCGAGCCCACCGCGCCGCCGGCGCCGCTGACCAAAAGGGTTTCGCCGGGCTTTAACTTGCCAATATCGGTGAGGCCAAAATAGGCCGACATACCGGTATCGCCGAGAATTCCGAGATGATAGCTGGGTGGCGCATCGATTCCGGCCGGCAAGTTCACCAACCAGTGTTGGCTACCATCGGTGATGCTGTACTCTTCCCAAGCAATCCGCGACATCAATAAGTCAGCCACCGCAAACGCAGGATTCTTACTCTCTAGCACCCGTCCTAAGGTCAAACCCATCACTGGCGCGCCAAGTTCCATAGCCGGCAATATATGATCGCCACTGCCCTCGTTCATCCAGTTTCTAAAGCCAGCGTCCAACGACACATAGAGGTTTTGAATCAACACCTCGCCATCTCCGATAGCTCGCAGGGGCACGGGGTCGACGGCAAAGTTTGCCTCTACTGGCGGCCCATCGGGGCGCGACGCAAGGATTACGCGGTGATTCATGGTCATCGAACACTCTCCACTCAACTGCTGCGATTGGGTTGCAACCGCATGGTTATATTTTGCGCGGCCGACACCTCGCGCTTCGGAGCGACAACGACGTTCGGCGGCGCATCGATGGGCGATAGGATCGACCACCGCTAGCGCACGTATATATAAAACCGTCGTGACTGTTTTTATTGAAGAATACCCACGAACAGCTTAGAATGCAACGATAATTAGAGGTTTACTAACGACACTACCGAGGGCTGCCCATGAGCACTTTTCCAACCCGACAGATTCTCCTTAACTCACGCCCCGACGGACTCCTAAAAGAGTCGGACTTGGTGCGTACCGACGCTGTTCTCGACGAGATCGACGACGGACAAATCATCATCCGCAACCAGTATCTTTCGCTAGACCCAGCCATCCGCGACTGGATGAGCGAGAGCGATAGCTACCTGCCGCCGATCCCCCTGGGACATCCCGTTTGGTGCACCGTGATCGGTGAGGTGGTAAAGAGCAAAAGTAGTCTTTACGCGGTTGGCGATACTGTTTGGGGCATGGGTGGCTGGGCCGAATACTCGGTGGCACCGGAAGATTATGTGTTCCCTGCAGACATGAGCCTCGGCCTGCCCGTCAACAACCATCTCAGCGTGGTCGGTGCGGTGGGTATGACCGCCTACTATGGCCTGCTCGACGTCGGCAAACCGGTCGCCGGCGAGACTGTGCTGGTCAGCACCGCAGCGGGCGCCGTCGGCTCGCTGGTCGGCCAGATCGCCAAGATCAAAGGCTGCCGCGTTGTCGGCATGGCTGGCACCCAGGAAAAATGCAACTGGTTGGTCAATGATCTCGGCTTTGACGATGTGATTAATTACCGTGAAACCGACGATATGGCCGCAGCGATTGCCGCCACCTGCCCAAATGGGGTGGATATCTTTTTCGACAACGTCGGCGGCGACATTCTCGATGCAACCCTGCTCAATCTTGCGCAAAAAGCGCGGATTATCTTTTGCGGACGCATTTCGGGGCTGAATTCGGATGAACCGATCCCCGGGCCCTACAATATGTGGCAAATCCTCGCCAAGAGTGCGCGTATCGAGGGTTTCCTGATCAGCAACTACTTTGCCGACTTTGAAAACTCGGTTCCAGTGATGGCCAACTGGGTCAAAGAGGGTAAGATCAAGTTTAAAGAGGATGTTGTCGAGGGGCTGGAAAACACCCCCGAGGCGTTTCTCAAGCTGTTCAAGGGAACCAACAAGGGAAAGTTGATGGTGAAAATCTAACGCCCTCTAAAAAGTTGATACAGCACTGCGAAGCCGGATAGATTCCACTCCGGCGCCGACGTTGTTAGATCGTCATGCCACCATCCACCGGCATGGCAATGCCGGTGATAAACCGCGACCCATCAGCGGCCAGAAAAAGCGCCGCCTGAGCCACATCTTCGATACTACCAATAGAACCCATAGGATGCAGATCGCTATAGCCCTTGAGCAGCGCGTCGGGATCCTCGGCGACCGCCAGAGCGTTCTCCAATAGTGGGGTTCTAATAAAACCGGGGTTAATGGCGTTGCAGCGAATCTGATAGCCCTTTTCGGCGCACTGTAACGCGGTGCTCTTGGTCAGGTTCACCACCGCAGCTTTACTCGCGCCATAGGCCGGGGTACTGCTCAGGGGACGCAGCCCCAACGCCGACGAAATATTGATAATACTGCCGCCACCACTGTGCTTCATACTCTGGATGGCGCTGCGACAGCCGAGAAAAACCCCGGTTGTGTTGACCGCCAAAATTTGTTGCCAAAGCGC
Organism: Flavobacteriaceae bacterium TMED48; assembly: GCA_905181995.1. Classification (GTDB taxonomy): domain Bacteria; phylum Pseudomonadota; class Gammaproteobacteria; order Pseudomonadales; family Porticoccaceae; genus TMED48. The sequence goes on along the minus strand of CAJIZO010000102.1, from coordinate 7,915 downwards.
TATATCAACGTCTTCGATAGATTCGGCCGAGCCGATACCGGCGTTGTTGACCAAAATATCCAGCGCGCCCCAATGCTCGTTCACGCGGGCCATCAGTTGCCGCCAACTCTCTTCGGACGTCACGTCGAGATGACAAAAAAGGCCATTTTCGCCCAACTCTTGCGCGGTTGTCTGCCCCGCCACTTTATCAATATCGGCGATCACGACACGGCATCCATGGACCGCGAATAAACCTGCAATACCGGCGCCAATGCCGCTCGCGGCACCCGTCACTATGGCTATTTTACCCGCCAAAGACTGTTCTGTACTGTGCATAGTTACACCCTCTCTATTCATAAAACACTCCTTTTACCGCGAACGCGGATCCTTTGTGCCAGTTTAAACCCTCAACGCCAGCGCCACTAACCTACCTATTTGGGGTGCTATATTTCAGGCTTCGGCACACCTACGCTGTAGCCACGTTGCGTTTTAGCATTGCGCAACACTCATTGAGTGGCTCGCGCGCTATGCAAACATCAACGATTAATTACCAACCACCCATCGACATCGTCGAGCAATTTATCGCATGCTGGAACCATCGCGACTTCGATGCCTTGATGGAGTTTCTCAGCGACGACATCGAATACCATAATATTCCGATGCCAATGCTCCGCGGCAAGTCCGCTGTACGCGATTTTATCGCGCCGTTTAAGCACGTGAGCGCCATCGAATGGGTGGTTCATCACATTGCCAGCAGTCAGCAGACGGTGTTGACCGAACGCACCGACAACTTTATTTTCGCCAACGGCAGAACCCTCAGTCTGCCGGTGATGGGTACCTTTGAAGTCCGCGGCCAGCTTATTTGTCAGTGGCGTGATTACTTCGACTTACTCGACTTCCAGCGGCAGATGCAAGCCATCGAAGACTAAAAGTCAAACGCCTGAGCCGGCGCTTCGGTCGGCTTGCTCAAGGAATTGTTGTTGAGCGCTTTCTCGGCCAACACCGAGTCAAAAAACTCCCAGACCTCGGCGATCATACCGTCCCTGAAGCCAAACATGTGGCAGTAGGTCTGGTTGTAGCGAACGCCGTTGAGCGCATGGCCATCGGCCTGCATAAACGCCACCACCCGGTGCTCGTCAGCGCAGACAATCTTGCACTTGGTGCAAAATTTAAAGCTGTCCATTTGCAACATCCCCATGACCTTGGGAAAGATATCTTCGACCAACGTCTGCTTGCCCTGAAAGCGACCCGACACCGGTGTGCTACCGTGAATATTATAAATCACGTCGTCTTGCTGCAGCGCCAACATCGCCTCACCCTCGCCAGTGGCTAGGGCCTCATACCAATCTTCGACCATTTTTCTTTGTTGCTGTGTACGCTCTTCGCTCATTTTCGGGCCTCCGGTTAAAGTCTGTGTCTGGTTAATTGGCGCGCTGATTAAGGCGCACGGGTAAAGCTGATCGGTAGGGATTTAACACCGCGCAATAACATGTTCGGTGGATACTCGACATCGGCCTCGGCGATCTCCAGCCGCAAATCCGCTAACCGCGCTAGCAACCGCTCAAAGGCGATCGCCAATTCTCGCCGCGCGAGCATCAAGCCAATGCAGACGTGCTTGCCACCCTGACCAAAGCTGAGGTGTCTATCGGCATCGCTACGGTCGATACAAAAACGCTCCGGTTGATCAAATATTGCGCCATCGCGATTGGCGCTGATGTAGCGCAACAGCAACTGGCTGCCCGCCGGTATCGACACGCCGCCGAGCTCAGTATCGCGGGTAACAACCCGCGGCATCGCCTGAGCCGGCGCGGTACAACGCAACATCTCCTCGACCATATTGGGTATTAACTGCGGATTGTCGCGCACCTTGCGCAATTCTTCTGGATGGGTCAGCAACAGTAACAGGCCGCCAGACAAGGTATTGGCGGTAGTCTCATTGCCCGCTACCAGCAGTTCGTGGCAGATGGTCAACAGTTCAGACTTATCCAAACTGCGCTCACCGCCGACCTTGGCGTGCACCAGATCGGACAACATGGAGTCTTCTGGGTGGTCGCGACAGTGGTCTATTTTGGCGCTCATATGGTGCTGATATTGCAGGATAATGCGGGTGCACTCGAGCAGCCTATAGCGCGTTGCCACGCCGCTGAGGCGATCGCTAAAGGCGTCTGACCAGTGTTTTAATAAATCGGTTTGGTCATCGCCAAAAGACAGCAGTTTTGCAATCACCCGCAAGGGCATGGGGGCGGCGAACGCCGTCACGAAATCGCAGCTCCCCCGATCGATAAAACCATCGATCAGTGCTTCGACATCGCGCTCTATGCTCGGGGCTAAAATATCCACCCGCTTTTTCGAAAATGCGCTATTTACCAACTTGCGAAATCGTCCATGCTCTGGCGGATCGTTGGTCAACAGGGTATCGCGCTCCGGCCACCCCTGTCCGGCGCTGATGATTGCCTGAACTTCTGCGTCCTCGGCCATACCCCCCTCTATGGCAGCCATAAAACGATTGGAAAAATCTTCCGGGCGGCGCAACGCATCCCTGATCAAGGCGTGATTAGAGACGTAATAGATCTGAGTGCCGGGCAGTAAGTAAACCGGTTGCTGTTCGCGGGCAACGCGGTCGGCTTGGAACGGACAACTCATCACCTCGGGGGATAAAAAGTTAAAATCTGTGATTTTCTCTGCTGCCACTTAGACCTCCGAGGTCTCTCTGCTCACGGTGTAATTAGGGCGCCTGCATTGCCCCGCCGTCGGCGACCAGACCGGTGCCGCTGACGAACGCACCCAGATCCGAGGCCAAAAATACCGCGACCGGCGCGATATCACTGGGCTCACCCCAGCGGCCCAAGGCGGCCTTGTCACGCCAAAAGGCCTCCATTTGCGGATATTGCTGAATCGAGCCGCGGGTAATCTCAGTGAGGATCGCGCCGGGCTGAATAAAGTTCGCGGTGATAGCAAATTCACCGAGTTCGCTGGCCAGGCATTTGGTCAAGCCTGCGACGCCATGTTTTGAGGCCGCGTAGGCAGACAGACCGGCACCGCCAAAGGTCGACATCACCGAGCCAATATTGATAATCCGGCCTGACGAACTGGCTTTTAACAATGGGACCGCGTCCCGGCAAATCCGAAAGACGCTCGACAAATTTAGCGCTAGCACCTCGTCCCAGGCGGTGTCACTGGTTTCGGTAATCGGCATAAAGCTAGCAATGCCGGCGTTGTTGATCAGAATATCAAGGCCACCCATGCGCTCGCTGGCGGCACGCATTATGCGTTCCGGCGCAGCCGGTTGGGTAATGTCGAGTTGCAGTACGTGCAGTCCCTTGGGGTGGGCGTCGGCATCTAACAATCCATCCAACGGCTTTATATCCACCGCCAGCACGGTCGCGCCCTGTTCGATAAAACTGTCGACCATAGCTCGGCCAATCCCTTGGGCAGCGCCGGTGATAATGGCACTGCGGCCGCACAACAATTGCATACCCGCTCCAGTTGCCAACCGAGTTCGGTCAGCCGTTTAATAACGCATTATTATTGTATCTAAATTGTAGTACAGACCTATCTATAAAAACAGTTCAAATTGTTTTTTTAACTGTGTATGCTCTAGCCTGAGCTGTAAAACAAATCGAGCATTGACAGGAGCTAACCCGTGAGTCACAAAATCATCAAGGCACATTTTATCTGCGGTGGGAAATATCACGACATGCAGTTTGCACGCTTACAAATCCTGCAGTTGCTGTATGAAAATGAAAAAATCTATACCACCTTTGCAGCCGATTATTCCGACATCGAGGCGCTCGAAGCGGCTGATTTTTTGGTCACATATACCTGTGATGTGGTGCCCTCAGACACTGAAATTCAGGCGCTGCAACGATTTTTAAAGAATGGCAAACGCTGGCTGGCACTGCATGCCACCAACTCCGTTATAGAATTTTTAGAGGATGGACGGGTCGGCGCGCCGCGCACCGCACCGGCATTAATGGAGATGCTCGGCAGCCAGTTTTTAGCCCATCCGCCGATTCAAGAGTTTGATGTCAGTGTCTGCGAACCCCGCCATCCGCTGGTCGCCGACATCGACACCTTTACCGTCAACGACGAGCTCTACCTATCGGAATTTCACGGCGAGTGTATCCCCCTGTTGGAAACCCGTTGGACTGGCAGCATACCGGAGTTCGTGGACAGCGATTGGCACCAAGATCAACCCAGACTGGTGATGTATATACGCCCCTACGAAGCCGGTCAGGTACTGTATCTGACGCTCGGTCATCGTCGGCGTACCTATGACATGCAACCGCTGGTCGAGGCCTATCCAGAGCGCGAACCCGGGAGTTGGGAGAATCCCGTAATGTACCAATTAATCCGCCGCAGTATCGGTTGGGCAATTGAAGATTTGGCCGACTAACGGGCGTTTATGGCCAGAGCCGACGGCGCGTTGCATCGAGCGATCACTTGGGTAGGGTGCCGTCCAATCCGGCAAACATCAGGGTGTAAACGGTGACCAAAAATTCCTCTGCCTCCGACTCGCGACCGGGCTCGGCGGTAAAACTGCCGACATAGGTCAGCTGGCAGCGGTCGGCGTCGAGCGCTTCGAGGTGGGCGTCGGCGCGGTAGCTGACCAGCCCCGCCGGCAGCGTGCCAACAATCGACAACGTCAACCGCTGCGCATCGACATCGATCGCATCGAGGCGCTCAGAAATGCAGTCGGGCATCCCAACATTGTAGATGTTGCGCAACATTCCCGGACCCTCACCAATCACATCGACGTGATCGATCTGCACCGGCCCATCTTTTGGCCACCAGGATTCAAGACTGCCAAAGTCGCCAAAAAACTGCCAGATATGCGCCGCTGATGCAGCAAATTCATGCGTTCTTTGAACCGTTAACATAAACCATTCCTCTACTTTAACCCGTTAAATAACCCCCGCGCCGCCAAACTCGCCACTTAGCCTGGAACCAACCCCTCGGTGACCGATGCGGTTGAATCGATAACAAACTCAGAACCGCTGATAAATTTGGACTCGTCACTGGCCAGATAGACGATCATATGGCCGACATCGTCGGGTTGGCCAATTTTTAGTTTGACCTTCTCCTCGCCCTGATCTTCGACGTCGGCAGAAAATCCCGCCACCATCGGCGTGGCAATGGTGCCCGGATGAATCGAATTGACGCGAATATCGAAACTATTCTGGGCGCAGTAAACCGCCGCCGATTTAGTCATGGCGCGGATCGCGCCCTTGGACGCTGAATAGGCAAAAATTAACGGGTAACCGATCATCCCAGCCAGCGACGACATGTTGATAATGGATCCGCCGCCGGTCTTGCGCATTGCACCAATGGCCTGCTGAATACCAAAAAAGGTGCCGTCGGTGCCAACGCTGTGAACCTTGCGCCAATCCTCCACAGTGGTCTTTTCGACGTCGGCTACGACGACGATACCGGCGTTGTTAACCAGCACGTCAAGACGCCCATAGCGGCTCACCACTTGGTCAATAACGCGCTCCCAATCGGCCATTTGCGAAACATCTTGCTCGATAAAAAAACACTTGTCGCCGATACTCGCAGCGGTCTCAATACCAAGCGCGGTATTGACATCGGTAATCACCACCGTCGCGCCCTCGGCATGCATCAAGGTCGCGCCTGAGCGACCCAAGCCCGACGCACCGCCGGTTACCATGACCACCTTGCCATCCAATCTTGCCATTTATATAACTCCTCAAAAATCATTTAGCGCCGCATTCAGCGACTATTTGGCGACTCGCTAGTCACTTATGCCCGCGGCAACGCATCAATTATCGACGTTAGTCGCTGTTCTATTTCATCGCTGTGCTCGGGATGGGTAATAATGTAAAGATCGCCCGCCAGCATTTTTTGGATAATTTTTTCGGCCAACTCCGCCGGCGTCATGCCGGTGCTGCTTAGCAACTCGGCAAACGCCGCTAAAACTTCAGCGCTATCGCCTTGCTGCTCGCGTCCCTGCGCCGACGTACCAATTTTAGTCGCCACCGCACCCGGACACACGACGTGGACTTGCACCGAGTCATCGGCACACTCCAGCGCCAACACCTCACTGACTGCGACTACCGCGCTTTTTGACGCATAATAAGGTGCCATTCTCGGTTGCCGCATCAGCCCCGCAATCGACGCCGTATTGACGATATGCGCGCGGCCTTCGGCGCGCCGCATTCCGGGTAAAAACGCCTCGACGCCGTGGACCACACCCATCAGATTGACACTCAGGCACAGCGCCCAATCAGCCGCGCTTAAATCACCCATCTGAGCAGCACTGCCAAGCACTCCAGCATTATTAAACAGGATGTCGACAGCGCCAAAGTGGCGCTCGACCTCAGCTGCCAGTTGCACCAAATGCGCTGCGTCGGTGACGTCTATCCGGCGCTGCAAAATTTCGACATTGCGGTTCGCCCAACCCGCTGCGGTTGTCGCCAGTGCCTCGGCGTCAATATCGCATGCCACGGTGTTCACCCCAGCGCGCGTTAGGGCGTCGCACAGCGCTGCGCCAATGCCACTAGCGGCACCCGTTACCACAGCCACTTTGCCCGCGAGAGATTCCATAACAACATCCATTGGTTAAATTTTTGCATCAAAAGTATAGGGATTAGAAGCGCCAGCGGCACCCTACCCGACTCGATAGGTGTCGCCATAGAAGACCCTACGCCATACTTCGGTGGAACCATATACGAGGAATATTCGGGTGAAATCCAACCAAAAAATCATCTTAAAAGAACATCCAAAAGGCGCCATTCACTGTGGCCATTTTGCGCAGATTGAAGCGCCCTATCCTCGCCTCGAGCCAAACCACGTTATCCTACGAAACCACTACCTGTCGATGGATTCGGGTTTTCGCCAATGGATGAACGAAGACGCCGGCGACGGCTACCTACCCGGCATGCAGTTGGGCGACCCGGTACAGAGCATTGTTATCGGCGAAGTGATTGAATCGGACAACAGTGCCTACCCTGTCTCTTCGATAGTATTGGCACGCACTAGCTGGGAGCAGTTCAGCGTGCTCGACGGCAGCGACCTATGTTCAATCCTCGCCGTCGACCCGAGCCTTGAGCTGTATCACTATGCTGCGACGTTGGGAACCACCGGGTTGACCGCCTATTTCGGCCTTAACGATATCGGCCAACCCAAAGCCGGCGACACCCTGCTGGTATCGACTGCCGCTGGCGCCGTTGGCAGCGTAGTCTGTGAACTCGGCAAGGCGGCGGGCTGTCGGGTGATAGGCATGACCAGCAGCGAAGAAAAATGCCAGTGGCTGGACACCGCCTTGAACGTCGACGGCCGGATTAACTACAACGCGTCGCGCCCGCTGACCGAGCAAATTGCCGAGGCCTGCCCCGACGGCGTCGACATTTTCTTCGATAACGTCGGCGGCTCGCAACTCGACGCCGCCTTGGCAAATATCAACTCCAAGGCTCGCATCGTGCTCTGCGGAGCGATGTCACAGTACCAGAGCGACGGCGTTGAGCCGGTCTATAACACCTGGCCACTGATTACCCAAAGGGCCAGGGCCGAGGGTTTTATGTTTTCGGACTACCAACACCAATACGCCGCTGCGCTTACCGAGATGGGTGCAATGATCAAAGCCGGCACGCTTAAATCACACGTTAGCCTCTTTAAGGGGATCGAGTCGACCCCGCAGGCGTTTACCGACATGATGTCGGGAAAAAACCTCGGCAAGTGCATGGTTAAACTTTAGCTGAACTCTAGCTGAAATCTAAAGGTTGTTTTAAGCGTTATCTAAAGGTTGTTTTGGGCGTTATTTGGAGATTAGGTTTAGGCGTTATTTGGGCATTAGTTATTTGGGCATAAACAGTAAGGCGCAAACCAAATTACTCGCCAGTACCCCAGGCGCCAACCACTACCACAGTCACTTACGGCTACCGCTGGCGCGGTTTGGCTAGGGACGGTTCAATCGCTG
>CAJIZO010000101.1 GCA_905181995.1 Flavobacteriaceae bacterium TMED48 | reverse complement strand
CGCCATTCTCGCAGCGCACAGCGAGCTGGCGTGCGTTCCGGACACGCTGTACGTCGACGCCGAAGTGCAGGTCAGCGGTTATATCATCGGCTCGTGGGCGACCGCAGAGATATTACAGAGCGCCGCTGTTCGCCGTCGGGCGCTGGACAACCTGGCGCAAATTCAGGCGCTGCAGTTACCCGAGATCGGCTGTTTTAGTTACGCAAAGCACTGCCGTTTACTTGCAGAGCAATTATCCAACGCGCGTTTAGCGCGGTTAGATTGGCCGACACTTGCGGACGCGGCCCACGACGTCGACGCTGCCGATTGGACGCCGGTGCTCTGCCATCACGATTTGGTGCCAGAGAACGTGCTGTTACGGGGGCACGAGGTATTTTTTATCGATTGGGAATACGCTGCTCTTGGACATCCGGCGTTCGATGCCGTCAAGCTCTTCGGGGGTCTCGACAGCGTCGTCGCCGAAGCTTATCCCGACGTGTCTCAGCCGATATTCGAGGCGCTCGCCTACCTGCAACAGGGGATGGACAAATTGTGGTTTGCGGTGCAGGATGAGGGCTGAAAAAATATACCATCAATCAATCGCCAATGAATAATTTGAGGGGTACGACTATGACTAAAGCGCTCAATGAGTTGACGCCGGAAGAGCGTTACATCATTCGAGATAAGGGCACCGAACCTCCGTTTACCGGACAATATACCGACCACTTCGAGTCCGGTGTCTATCACTGTAAGCAGTGTGGTACGGCGTTGTATCGGTCGCAGAGCAAGTTTGCATCGCACTGCGGTTGGCCCAGCTTTGACGATGAAATCGACGGTGCGGTTCGCCGCGAACGGGATGCCGACGGGCGTCGCGTAGAAATTCTCTGCGCCCATTGCGATGGGCATCTGGGGCATGTATTTGAGGGCGAGCGCTATACCGAAAAAAATCTCCGGCACTGCGTCAATTCGCTATCGATGACCTTTACTCCGGGAGACTGAGCGCTCAGCCATAAACCCCATTAGAACTCCCGGCGCGGTTTAGTCCTTAAAGTTCTTGAATTGAAAGGGCTGGCCGAGGTTGGCCTCGCGCACCAACGCCATCACCTGTTGCAGGTCGTCGCGCTTCTTGCCGGTCACGCGTACCTGTTCGCCCTGAATCTGCGCCTGCACCTTGAGCTTTTGCTGTTTGATCAGTTTGACAATCTTTTTACACACGTCGGCCTCGATGCCGTTCTTAAACGACACTGGTATGGAAAACGTCTTGCCGGAATGGAGCGCCTCGTCGTCGTAGGTCATAACGCTGGGATCGATCTTGCGCTTGATCAACTGGCCGCGAAAAATGTCCAGCAGTTGCTGGCACTGAAAATCGGCTTCGGCACTGATCATCACCTGTTCTTTGTTGTAATGGATGCTGGCATCGACCCCGCGAAAGTCGAAGCGAGTGGCAATTTCGCGAGTCGAGTTATCGCTGGCGTTGAGTATTTCTGCGCTGTCTACTTCGGAGACAATATCTAAACTCGGCATACTAAAATTCTACTCTATAAATACAGATGGGGTATGATTCTAGCCCTAGTCACTGCGATCTTCCAGCGCCATGAAAAAATCCTGCCCATGCGGTAGTCGCGAAACCTTCGACGCCTGTTGTAAACCTTATCTCGATGGCACGCGTCGGGTCGATACGCCCGAGCAATTGGTGCGCTCGCGGTACACCGCCTACGCACTCGGTGGCTATGGTGACTTCCTATTGCGAACTTGGTTTCCAGTGACCGCGAAGGGTTTGACGGCGGCGGAATTGTCGATCGCAACGCAGCATTGGACCGGGCTCGAAATCCGCGGGTCGGGCGTCGATGGCAACGCCGGATGGGTCGAATTTTGCGCCACCTATGGCAGCGCGGCCGGGGTGTCGAGTAGCCTGCACGAGAAGTCGGTGTTCAGTCGGGTTGCCGGCAGTTGGCTCTATATTGGCGGCGAAGTCCTGACATCTTGAGGCGCTCGCGTCGGAGCAGGCCGGGCGCGAGCGTGGATGCCGATTGGTTTTTTATGAAAGGGGAGTGATCAGCGTGGCTGACGAAGCATTAGACGCCGAATTGGCGGAATTTTTAGCGGCCTTTCCAACGCTCGATATCTGGAGTGATCTGCCGGCCACGCGACACCTATTTGAATCCATGACGGCCCAGATCGATGCTGACAGACCGCCGGTTGCGGGGGTGATGAGTGACGATCATCGAATACCGGCGACGGCCGAAAACGATCTATTGGTGCGCCTCTACCGGCCCGCTGGGAGTCGTCAACGATTACCCGCACTGCTGTGGTTTCACGGCGGTGGTTATTGTCTCGGCAGTTTACAGGAGGATGACCACAAGGCGCGGGAATTGGTCGCGGCGGTGGGTTGTGCGGTTCTCTCAGTAGATTATCGGTTGGCCCCAGAGTACCCTTTTCCAGCTGCGCTCGACGATGCTTATGCAGCTCTTGAGTGGTTGTCTGCCAACGCAGATCAACTCAATATCGACGGCGCGCGCATCGCCGTCGGAGGGCTCAGCGCCGGCGGTGGACTGGCGGCGGGTTTGGCGCTGGCGGCGCGCGATCGGGGCGAGTACCGATTGCTCTTTCAATCGCTCTGGTGCCCGATGTTGGATGATCGCTGTATAACGCCCTCGAGTATCGACTTGGCCGAGTCAAAAATTTGGAGTAGGGATTCGAACGTGCGTGCATGGCGAGCCTATCTTGGCAATCATGGCGGCGCCAGTAATCCATCGCCCTACGCCGCTCCAACGCGCGCCGCAGATCTTGCCGGACTGCCGCCGGTGTATATGCGGGTGGGCTCGATGGACCTATTTGTGGATGAGAATGCAGCGTACGCAAAGCGCTTGATCGAGGCCGGTGTGGCGACCGATTTCGCGACCATTGAGGGCGGTTTTCACGCCTTTGAGTCGGTGGCGGTGGATGCGCAGATTTCGCAACGTACCCGCCACGGTTACTACCGGGCACTGCAAGCGGCGCTGTTTGCCTAAGCGCGGTTCGCCGAGCGGTTAGTCAGTGGCACCACCGTCTTTGCGATAGACCGGGCGCGCAAACACGATCCCCAGCTCAAACAGCAACCACATGGGTATCGCCAGCAGGGTCTGCGAGATCACGTCGGGAGGCGTTAGCAGCATGCCAAACACGAAGCAGAGAATAAATACATAGGGCCGCTTTTTCGCCAGATTATTCGGTTCTACTGCGCCCATCCAAGATAGAATCACCACGGCTATGGGAATCTCGAAACTGATGCCGAACGCGAAAAATAATTTTAACGCAAAGTCCAAGTAGCTACGGATATCCGGCATGATAGTAATGCCGTCCGGTACGGTGCTGGCAAAAAACATAAACACCAACGGAAACACAACGTAATAGGCAAAGGCCATTCCGGCATAAAACAGTGCAACGCTAGAAAAGAACAGTGGCACAACAATCTTTTTTTCGCGCCGATAGAGCCCCGGCGCCAAAAATGCCCAGACCTGATAGAGAATGTAGGGCATGGCGGCAAATAGCGATAGCACGAGGGTCAATTTAAACGGCGTTAAAAACGGCGATGCGACCTCGGTAGCGATCATGCTCGAAGACTCCGGAATAAATTTCCGAATCGGCTCCGAGACGTACAGATAGAGTTGGTTGCTAAACGAAAACAGCCCGACAAAGATGATCATAATGGCGACGATCGAGCGTAGCGCGCGATCTCTAAATTCGATCAGATGAGAGATGAATGGCTGGCTTGGGAGCTCCTCCTCACTCATATTTTTGGCTGCTCTGCGGCCTTTGACTGGAGGTTGGCGGCCAGTTCCTGACCCTCTTGCTGGGTGTTGGCGACTAATTCCTCGGTCTCGCGTCGGGTGTTGGCAAGGTCGCGCAATATCTCTTCGTTGTGCAGTTGCTGGCGGATTTCGTCCATGCCGACCTCGCTTTCAAGTTCTTTTCGAGCACTCGACAGCGCCTGACGGGCCCGACCGATCCACAGATTGATGCTCCGCACGGTCTCGGGAAGCCGTTCGGGGCCCATCACTACTAGGCTAATGACGGCAATCACCACCAGTTCGGTAAAGCCTATGTCGAACATGGGTACGCCGTTGGCCGAGAGCGTCTCGAACGTTGCATCACTGCGTCCTTACTCGGCGCTAGTTTTGCTGCTGCTGGCGACCGACTCGGTAGTTTTGTCGGTCGGCTCGGCGTCTTCAGCGGGCGTCATGGCGTCCTTAAAACCCTTGACGGCGCCGCCGACATCCGAGCCGATATTGCGCAATTTCTTGGTGCCAAAAACCAGCGCCACTATGACCAATATAATTAATAATTCCTGCCAACCAAAACCCATTGGGTTACTCCCCTATAATTAATTTTTACCGCGTCCAGCTTTCTCTTCTAACCCTGACAAATCGAAGCGTCGGTCGAGTTCAGCGAGCACGGCGGCGGCATCTGTCCCCAGGTGAGAGAGCATGACTAGGCTGTGGAACCAAAGATCAGCGGTCTCGTAGATTAACTGTTGATTGTCGCCGCTGACCTCGGCATCACGCGCTGCGAGAATTGTTTCAACGCTCTCCTCGCCGACCTTTTCGAGAATTTTGTTAAGTCCACTGTGGTGCAGTGAGGCGACGTAAGAATCCGCCTTTGACTGGCCTTTGCGCTCGGCCAATACTTCGGTCAGGCGGCTCAGCACATCATTGCTCATGAATACAGGTCCTTGGGTTCGATCAACACCGGTTCGCTAGTGCACCATTGCCCATCGCGCAGCACGCGGTAAAAACACGACGCGCGGCCAGTATGGCAGGCTACGCCGCCGACTTGCTTGACCTGCAGCAAAATGACGTCGGCGTCACAGTCCAGTTGCAGCTCGAGTAGCTGTTGGACATTGCCGGATTCCTCGCCCTTTCGCCAAAGCTTATTGCGCGATCGCGACCAGTATACCGCGCGCTGTTCGCGCACCGTGGTGTCGAGCGCCTCGCGATTCATCCACGCCATCATCAGAATACGGCCGCTGCTCGCGTCCTGCGCGATAGCCGGGGCCAAGCCGTCATTGTTCCAGGCTATTTCATCGGTGTAATGCATTGGTCTCGCTCGTAATTCACAGACTTTTTCATGGTTTAACGCTCAATTATGGCAGTAGTTCGCGCTAAAAAATAGTGTTGACTAGCGGAGCACCAGTATCAGAGCTCCCAGCGCAATGGTCGCTAAGCTAAGCGCCGGGGCCTGTTGCAGCGAGTGCCATAGTGCTGGGTCAATGCCGATCAGCCCAACCAACAGTAAACCGACGCCGAGAATGCCGACCCATCGCCGGCGGCTGTTTGGTCGCGGTTCGCTCGGCAATGGGGCCGGGGTGTCTCGTTGGGCATTCTCCAGCGCCTTAAAGATCATTGGCGGCACCTGTGGTAGTTGCTCCAACCAATCGGGGGCGTGGTTTTTTAGTTGCTTGTAGAGTCCCTTTGGCGAGTATCGCTGGCGTACCCAGCGCTCTAAAAAGGGTTGTGCCGAGGCCCACAGGTCGAGCTGCGGGTAGAGTTGGCGTCCCAATCCTTCAATGTTGAGCAGGGTTTTTTGCAGCAGTACCAGCGATGGTTGAACCTCCATATTAAAACGCCGTGCGGTGTCGAACAACTGGATCATCATGTAGCCCATCGAAATTTCGTTTAGGGGGCGTTGAAACACCGGTTCGCACACCGAGCGAATAGCGGTGGTAAATTCGTTGACCGAGGTGTCGCTCGCCACCCAGCCAGAGCGGATATGAAGCTCAGCGACCAAGCGGTAGTCGCGTTTGAAAATGGCCAGTAAATTACGCGCCATATAAAACTGATCATCCTTGCTGAGAGAGCCCATGATGGCGCAGTCGATGGCTAAATAGGTGGGTGATTTGGGGGCGCTAGCATCGACAAAAATGTTGCCCGGATGCATGTCTGCATGGAAAAAGTTGTGTTCGAACACCTGGGTGAAAAAGATTTCCACGCCGCGTTCGGCGAGTAACTTAAAGTCCACGCCCGCGGCGCGCAATTCGTCGATATCGGTGACTGGGGTGGCATAGATGCGCTCCATCACCAGAACTTTTTCGTTCGACAGCGGCCACAGTATTTCCGGAATATGCAACAGCGGTGAATCGTTGAAATTGTGCTTTAGCAAGGACGCGTTGGCGCCTTCAGATTGCAGGTTGAGCTCGTCGAGGATAATATTTTGGTAGTCTTTAACCACTTCCACTGGGTGTAAGCGCTGCCCATCGGGGCTGTACTTGACGATTAATTTTGCCAGCGTGAACAGCAACGCGAGGTCTTCACGAATGGTCTTTTCGATTCCCGGGCGAACCGCCTTGACCACCACGTCGCGACCATCCAGCGTGATAGCAGCGTGAACCTGCGCAATCGACGCCGATGCCAGAGGGTTCTCGTCAAAGCTCGCAAACAAATCGTCGACAGGTCCATTCAGGGCCTCTTCGACGGTCTGTATAAACAGCGCCGAGCTGAATGGCGGCACCGCGTCTTGCAGCTTGGCAAGTTCGGCACACAGGTCTGCGGGGACTAGGTCTGGGCGGGTCGACAAAAGCTGACCAAATTTGACAAAGATCGGGCCCAGCTCCTCCAGCGCCAAGCGCAGTCGCGCACCGCGAGCTGTTTGGTTGTCGGCGAACAACGCTGCGGGCGCCAACAGTAATCGCAGCGACCAGGGCAGGCGCGAGCGCTCTATAAAGTCTGCCAAGCGGTAGCGCCCGATCACGCGGACTATCTTGATGGCACGCCTGAGTTGCATCATTTCGCGATTCTCTGGAGTAGTCGCGCAATGCGCGCTTCGAGTCGTTCGACATCGGTTGCTAGCAGGCGAACGCGGACCGAAAAATGTTCAAATTCGGCCATGCTGGGCGTTAAGCGCCACTCTTCTTGGGCGACTTCGGCAGCGCTTTTAACCATGCGTCGGCTATTTTCGTGGATGCTACGCGTCGCGCTGCGGATGGCGCTCCCCATTGCGTGGGCTGCAACGTCGCCGAACACATCGGCCAACGCGGACTCCCAATCGATATCCAATTGCTCGAGCGCATGGCTCGTTTGCTGGAGAATCCGTGTATCTCCAGAGACCTTGACGCCGCTGCCTGCGAGGGTTGTCGAACTGCGCATTTTTAGCGCCAGCGCAACCATCGATACCAGATTGCCGCTGAGGGTGATGTCGCCGGCCTCGACTGGATCGAGGGCCATTGAGATCCGTCCGTTGTCGAGTAAAACGGCGGCGCGAAACGGCGGTGCAAGGCTTTCGATAACGATCTGTGTGCCCGATAATTCCTCGATTGCGCGCTGCGCTGCGGGGTCGTAACGCAACGCATTGTTAATCAGGTTGGCGATCTGTCGCATCGCGGTCGCAGTGATGATTTCGCCGATCACTATGGCTTGATCCCACGGTGCAATGCCACGATGCCGGCGCTCATGTTGTGGTAGTCGGTGTTGACAAAGCCGGCGCTATCGAGCATCGACTGAAGGGTCTGCTGGTCGGGATGCATGCGGATCGACTCTGCCAGATAGCGATAGCTGTTTTCGTCGCGGGCGAACAGCTGTCCGAGCTTGGGCAGCAGATTGAATGAATAGCCGTCATAGAGCTTTTCAATGAGTGGATTTTGCGGCTTTGAAAATTCCAAAATCAGCAGCCGACCACCGGGTTTCAATACCCGCAGCATCGATCTCAGCGCAAGGTCTTTATCGGTGACATTGCGCAGACCAAAGGCGATGCTAACGAGGTCAAAACTGTTGTCAGGAAAGGGTAGGTGTTGCGCATCGGCTTGGGCAAACCGGACGTTTTCGACGATACCTCGGTCGAGTAGGCGATCGCGACCCACGCGCAGCATTGAATCATTGATATCGGCCAGCACCACGGTCCCCTCGGGCCCCACGCGAGCGGCAAACTTGGCCGCCAGATCACCGGTGCCACCGGCAATGTCGAGGACCTTATGGCCGGCTCGGACGGCAGACATTTCAATTGTGATACGCTTCCAAACACGGTGAATCCCGACCGACATTAAATCGTTCATGAGGTCGTATTTGTCGGCCACCGAATGAAACACATCGGCAACGCGCTGCGCCTTGTTGGCCATGGGCACGGTCTGATAGCCAAAATGGGTGGTTTCGTCGTTCATACTGGCATTCGCAATCTCGCTGGTGGCCGACTATTGTAGCCGCACCCGGCGCAGATAGGTATGCCTGAGGGAAAATGTCTAGCGTTAGCTGGGTAGGTTGATGACTTGGGTGTCGCCGTCTCGCGAGCCACCTTGGTGCTGCAGTTTGGTCAGATAGTCGTCCCAGTAGCGGGCATGATTCTGACCCAGATCATAAAGATAGTCCCAAGTGTAGATGCCCGAATCATGACCGTCGTCAAAGTGAATTTTCAGCGCATAATTACCGGCTTTTTGCAGATCCTGGATGCGCACCCAGCGCTTGCCGACCTGCAGCGTTTCGTCGTCGGGGCCATGCCCGCGAACCTCGGCACTTGGCGATAATACGCGCAGGTACTCGGCGCTTAAGTCGAAGCACTGGGTGCCGTCATAGGTCAGCGACAGCTGGTCTTTGTCGCGATTCACAGCGATGCGTTGCGGCACGGGCACGGTCATGAAACTCCTCTCTTCGGCACCTTAAGTATAGCGGTTTCTCGCGCGCCTCAAAATCGTCGCGCGCGGCTACAGAATAAAACGCGTCAGGTCTTCGTTGCTGGCCAGTTCACCGAGGTGCTTTTCAACAAAGTCTCGGTCGATGGTGATGTCGTTGCCCTTGCCGCCAAGATCGGCGGCGTCGAAGGATATCTCCTCCAGCAGTCGCTCGAGAATGGTATGCAGACGGCGGGCACCAATGTTTTCGGTGCCCTCATTGACCTCGTAAGCTATCTCGGCAATCCGGCGCACGCCGTCACTGGAAAATTCAATGTTCAAGCCCTCGGTCGCCATCAGTGCGCAGTATTGCTTGGTCAGTGAAGCGTTGGGTTCGGTCAAAATACGCTCAAATTCGTGGATTCCCAGAGAGGCAAGTTCGACCCGAATGGGCAGTCTACCCTGCAGTTCGGGGATCAAATCTGAGGGTTTCGAGAGATGAAATGCCCCCGATGCAATAAATAGGATGTGGTCGGTTTTGATCATGCCGTACTTGGTCGACACCGTGCTGCCCTCGATCAGCGGTAACAGGTCGCGTTGCACGCCCTCTCGCGAGACGTCCCCGCCGGAACCCTCGGAGCGGCGGCACACTTTGTCGATTTCGTCGAGAAAGACAATCCCGTGCTGCTCGGCGGACTCCACCGCCTGGAGTTTTATCTCCTCGTCGTTGATCAGCTTGTCAGCCTCTTCCTCTTTGAGGTTTTTCAGCGCTTCGGCTACGCTCACTTTGCGCGTGCTGGTCTTGCCTTTGCCCATCGAGCTAAACATATTTTGCAACTGCGAGGTCATCTCTTCCATTCCCGGTGGGGCCATGATTTCGACACCAGCGGGCAATTGGCGCAGTTCAATTTCGATCTCTTTGTGGTCCAACTCACCCTCGCGGAGTTTTTTACGGAACACTTGACGGGTCGATGATTCGGTACTTTCAGCGCCGGATGCAGCGCGCGCTGGTGGCAGTAGGGCATCCAGTACGCGCTCTTCAGCGGCGTCGAGTGCGCGCTGCTCAACCTTGTGCATCTCTCTTTCACGGCTTTGTTTTACCGCCGTTTCGACCAAGTCGCGAATGATCGACTCGACGTCTTTGCCGACGTAGCCGACCTCGGTAAACTTGGTCGCCTCGACCTTGACAAAGGGCGCGTTGGCAAGGCGCGCGAGGCGCCGGGCAATCTCGGTTTTACCGACGCCAGTGGGGCCGATCATCAGAATATTTTTTGGCGTGACTTCATTGCGCAATTCGTCGTCGAGTTGCGCTCGGCGCCAGCGATTTCTGAGCGCGATGGCGACCGCGCGCTTGGCGTCATCCTGACCGATAATGTGGCGGTTTAGCTCGTGCACGATCTCTCGGGGTGTCATCTGGGACATGGCGGTTTTTAATCCTTGGTCGGTTGGCTGGCGCTGCAGTCAAGCACTTCAATGGTGTGATTGTGGTTGGTATAAACGCAGATGTCGCCGGCGATTTTCAAACCTTCGGCGACGATAGCACCGGCGTCCAGCGAGGTATTGTCGAGCAGTGCCCGGGCTGCAGATTGCGCATAGGGGCCGCCAGAGCCGATCGCAATGAGATCGTTTTCGGGTTGGATAACGTCGCCATTGCCGGTGATGATTAACGAGGCATCGCGATCTGCAACCGCCAGTAGCGCCTCGAGTTTGCGCAGAATACGGTCGGTGCGCCAGTCCTTGGCCAGCTCGACCGCGGCGCGGGTGAGGTTGCCATGGTGCTGCTCTAATTTTGCTTCAAAGCGCTCAAACAGCGTAAACGCATCGGCGGTGCCGCCGGCAAATCCAGCGATCACCTGATCTTTATAGAGCCTGCGCACTTTGCGCGCATTGCCCTTCATAATGGTATTGCCCATGCTCACCTGGCCGTCGCCGCCAATCACCACGGTGTTGTCGCGGCGCACCGACAAAATAGTCGTACCTCGATACTGTTCCAATGCTGTGTTCCTCCTATGTATTGGTTATAGATTGGGTCAACTGCGCAAATATCAATATCCGCAGCGTGAAATGTCTTCGGTTGGCTGCCCGCTGAGATCCTTTGGGCGCGTTTGGGCGAGGCTAGAACTGCTCAAAGCGGCGTGCTACCATTATTTTT
>CAJIZO010000100.1 GCA_905181995.1 Flavobacteriaceae bacterium TMED48 | reverse complement strand
GATAGCCATCTTGATTTACTCTTTAGAGAACCGAGAACTCAGTATGCCTGGCAAGATAGAGAGGTTAGCGACGATCTGATACGTACGCTCTATGACCTGACTAAAATGGCTTCTACTAGCGTAAATTGCTGCCCTGGACGGTTTATTTTTCTGCGATCAGAAGAGAGCAAGGAGCGATTGCGGCCGACCTTAAACGGCAACAATGTTGAGAAAATAATGGGTGCTCCCGTGGTTGCGATTATCGCTCATGATAATGATTTTTATGAGCGATTGGATCAACTCGTACCCTATGCCGATCTAAAACCCATGTTTATCGACAAGCCGGCTTATTGTGCGACGACTGCGTTTCGCAATGGCACCCTGCAAGGTGCTCAGTTGATCATGGCTGCCCGCGCGTTGGGACTCGATTGTGGGCCGATGTCAGGGTTTAACAATCAAGCGGTTGACGACATATTTTTTGCTGGCACCTCGGTGGTTTCGAATTTTTTATGCTGCTTGGGCTATGGAGATCCAAGTCGTATATTTCAAAGATTACCGCGTCTTGATTTTGATCAAGCGTGCGAACTGTTATAACGTGAATAGCTGATAGATGTGGCGCGGTTAGCAAAATATATTCGATGATTGTTTTTTAATAAAGCGCTAAATAAATATAAGAGGGTATTTAAAATGCCCCATAAAATCCGCATGGATTATATAAAATCTCAAATAATCCATTGGAGTCAATGGATAGACCAAGCATCTGTTGGTTTGTTAGTAACTTTTTTGTTTATTTTACGTCTGATTCTGCGCTACCGACATGGTGCCCCCACACCCCCATGCTAATGCCTAGATGGCAAGTGGTCGCTGCTAAATTAGGCCATTATGCCCTTTATGCCTTAATGGAAATTTTAATGTTAAGTGGCATAATGTCGGCGATATTTGCGTCAGATCCCATGCTAGTCTTTGGGCTTTATGACCTTGCCTTTGCAAACCACAACGTCGATTCTATCAATGCGATCAGAGCTGTTCATGAGTTTTACACCCGTGCGATTATCGCCATTATTTTCATTCATGTTGCTGCCGCAATTTATCATCATTTTGTTGTCAAAGACGAGACCATGGTAAATATGACAAAGTTTTGGATTACCAGGCGCTCGCCTGTATGCTGTCCGGCAGCGGTTGTGTGCACGGTGAATAAAGCCGCTGAGAATGTCGGCCTAAGGTCTTGCTAAGCCAGAGTATTTAGCAATATTCATCCACCGCGTTAAAAACGTCGATAATGCCCTACCCGGCCGGCCTCAACAAAAAAATGGGCAACTTAAAATAACCTAACCATCTATGGATAATTAACAGTAATGAAAGCTCTTTTATTTGGCTCAATCGGGGTACTCGCTGAAACCTCAGAATTACAGCGACAAGCCTACAACACAGCATTTGAAATCAACGATTTAAAATGGCATTGGAATATCGGTACCTACTGCAGCATGCTCACCGAACCCGGGGGTCAAAAGAGACTCGCACGGTTTTCTGGGGGCACGCTTAACGACACCCAAATCACTAAAATCCATCGCGATAAGCAGGCGGTGTTTGAACAATTAGTCAAAACCGGTATCCAACCACGACCCGGTTGTGTTGAGCTCATTCAGCAGTGCCGCGAGCGCGATATCAAAGTAGCTTTCCTCACCACCACCACGCCGCATACTCTGGCCATCATCAAAGCGGGTCTGGCCGAGTCTATCGATTTTAATGATTTTGAATTGATCACCAATATGGACGCTGTCGATCAACTCAAACCCGACCCTGAGGTATTCCTCTACGCGCTCCGTACCCTCGGTGTTAGCGCCAACCAGGCGATTGCGATCGAGGACACAAAAACCAACCAGCAGGCAGCTATCCAAGCCGGTGTTAGGTGTTATCTGTTTCCAGGCGAATACGCGACCCTCAGTCCAAATGTCTCGGCGGAAGAGGACATTATTATCGATGACTTACGGGCGTTAACGCTTTGATCCAAAGGGTGTAAACCAACGCGAGGTGAAACCTGTCACCACCTTAGCCTCGCGTGACAAACGAACAGCCAGTTTCAGGCTATCGAAGTGCGTCATCGCAGGTGACGACGGTGAAACGCTAGCGACTGAACAGGCTCTTACAGCGGCCCTAACCTGGCGTTGTTTTGTTGCACTGGAAAGCAGACGTCATCCTTGGCACCAAGAAGCGCCGCGAATGACAAGGCCAGTGCTGGCGCCGCCCATAAATCGTCACTATGGTACTGATGGTGATGGGCGGATCGATGTGCCGCGCTAGGACTATCATGCGGCGCTACCGGTGCGTCAATAAAGCGCATGGCATCAATGTAACTAAAAGCTGGCTCGCGCATAGGCGGTCAGTTGTTTAGCTCCCTGCTTGATAAAACCATGATCTGACGACATTAAAAACAGCGTGACGCCGCGTTCTCGCCAATAACCGATACTCTCGACGTTGGGGACAAAGATACCCAGCCGTTTATTCCGTGCACAGGCCGCCGCACAGATTTTGTCGGCGGCTTCGACGACCCGCGGATCGGCAGCGCTGTCTGCACCGAGCGCAACGGTCAGATCCATCATACCGATAAATAAGCAATCGATGCCTTCCTCAGCGGCAATCGCATCGATCTGCTCGAGCGCGGCAAGGTCTTCGATTTGCGCGATCACGGTATTTTCGCCATGATTGAGCGCGATATTTTCATCGACGCTGGCACCCCCATAACCCGCCGCGCGAGTCGACCCAGCATAGCCACGCCCGCTAGTGCCATAGCGCGAGGCATTGGCGCAGGCGCTGGCTTTTGCCGCTGAATCAACATGCGGCACCACCACGCCGGTCGCACCACAGTCCAATGCATTCAAAATATGTTCCGGTGCAGCCGCGGGCACTCGCACCAGCGCCGGCATCTGCGCTGCTCGGTAGGCCAATAGACAGCTGTCGATGGCAGCGCGATCAAATGGCGCGTGCTCAGCATCGATGCAGACAACATCCAAATCAGTGCTGGCAAGCACCTCAGCCACCATCATTGACGGTGTCTTGACAAAGGTGCCGATCAGACAGTCGCCGGCGAGTAGCCGCTGGCGAAAATTATGGTGGGGGTTCAATACTGCCATAGCGATTTTCTCAAAGAGTGTGGATTTATCCGAGCCACCGGTGCAGCGCCCGGTTTACAGCTATTGGTGCGTCTAATGTGCATAGGTGTCCGGCATCGGCAATAATCTGTAACTGCCCACCCGAGATCTCAGCCGCCATCTCGCGGTGCAGTTCGACACTGCACAGATTGTCATTAGCGCCACACAGAATCAACGTAGGACATGTGATCTGCCGCAACGTACACCAACTATCTGGCCGCTGTTCGAGCGCTCGCCATTGGTTGACAAATTCTGCCGCACCGGCGGCCTTGGCCATCGACAAAACAAGCGCTTCAAGGCGCGTCCTGTGCTTCCTGTTATCGGCGTATTTGGGTAGTAATTCGGCGCCAGTGAACTCGGCCAAATCGCCGCCATCGGCGATATGCTGCGACTGCCGCCGGCGGATGGCCACCCTCTCGGCCAGTTCCGCGCTCGGGTTGGTGTCCAAAACTGCCAATCGATCAATTCGCTGCGGCGCCTGACGGTACATTTCAAAGGCCACAATACCGCCCATAGAGAGCCCAGCAAGAGCAAATTTTGGCGGCGCCTCAGCGAGCATTTTTACCGCCATACCCTGAATCGAGTCGCAGCCAACAAAGTCGCCGACAAACACCTCTCTAAAGCGCGAAAAATACTCGACTTGGGCGCCAAATAGTCGTTGATCACACAGTGACCCAGGTAACAGCACGAGCGGCAGGCGATCAGGAATGACGGTCACTGTATCGTTGAATGGCTGACTATTCAAAGGAGCACGGCACTGCTGCCTTGGCGTATGTCGCCAGAGAACAAGCGCTTTTCGGCGGGTAATTCGGGCGCGTCTATACGCTCTAATAGCATATTTACCGCCGCCTGTACCATGCGCTCAAGCGGTTGCACCACCGTAGTCAAATCATAATTCAACCATGTCGCGGCTTCTACACCATCAAAACCGACCACCGCAATATCACTCGGCACCGCAACCTGATACTCCGTTCTAAGGGTATCCAAACAACCCATAGCCATAATGTCGTTGGTGCATACGAAGGCATCCGGTTTAAATTCACCATGCGTCATCATCTGTCGGGTCAGTGAACAGGCCAACCAGTAGCTGTAATCGCCCTCAAGTTCAACGATATGCGTGGCAGAACCCTTGAGACGATCGACCGCTCCCTGTGTCCTAGCTGCGCTCACCGCAGAATCTACCGGCCCGCTCATCACAGCAAATGCTCGGCGCCCCTGGTTGAGCAAACCCTCAACCAGGGCCCGCTCGCCCTCGCGATGATCGCAGCAAACTGATGAAACCGTACTTTGAGGATAGATTCGATTATAAAATACTAGCGGAATCGCACGCTCCTTGCAGGCGTTAATCTGAGCCTCGGTGAACTGAGCCGCGGCAATAATACCGTCTACCTGATACTGCCAAACCTTGTCTAACACGGTGTCAACGTCGCTCTCGTTGTCGAGTGTAAAGAGTAGAATCCGAATATCGCATTCAGAAAATTTGCGGTGTAACTTAGACAGCACTTGTGGGTAATTCAGGTTGGTCAGTTCAGTAATCAGTACGGCAACAATGTTAGATCGCCCAGAGATCAAACCACGGGCAATCGCGTTCGGCTGATAGCCTAGTGTTGCCGCCGCCTGCTCTACCTTGACGCGAGTTTTCGCCGAGATACTGGCACCCGGCTTAAAGCACCTCGACACCGCAGACTGCGACACGCCGGCAAAGCGCGCAACGTCATAGGAAGTGGCACGCTTGCCATCGGGCATAGCGGTTAGCGGATGTGCTTTTGCTGTCATCTGTTTGTCCATAGCGTATTACTCGACCATCGGTGGTGGTGTTTCGAGCCGATCAGATGCACTTTAATCCAGCGGCTTGAATGCTCTTGGACAACGCGCAACCACTGCATTGCACTGGCATTAACAACTTTGCCAATCGGCCTTACTGAAGATACATAGTATAGCCCGCGGACTTTTTAGTGGGAAGTAGCGGCTTTATTAGCGACTGTTTATAGATACTTTTAATGGCTATTAAGGATCTGTAAGAGGCCGAGTGGCGAGTGTTCGAAATGTCGCCAGCATGCGCTAATTACCGCTCCAGAAAAATTCTACGTTTCTTGCCTCACCACAACGATGTTCTCCCTTGACCCTCGATCATAAGATAAACACGGCCTCTGATTACAGCTTGAATAAGAACACAGTAACAGTTTGACTTTGCTTTTGCATTCGAAGTACATTGGTGCGGCTTGGGTTGGCAATCGGTTGATGGCGATAAGGAAAATTAAGTGTCCCAAAAATACATCGTTGAGAAATATTTTCAAACTCTCAGCAAGACCGCAACTCCGGCGGCTGTTATGGCCCCGCACCTGGCTGACAACTTCGTATGGCATGGCCCCCAGCCGTTTCAATCGTGCCATAGCTTTGATCAGTGGCTGGCCAGTTTTTGGCGACCATTGACCGAGGCATTCTCAGGCTTGCGCCGAGACACACATATATTGATCGGCGGCGACAGCCAAGGCAAAGTCAACAATACGATCGATGGTCGTTGCTGGGTTGGCGCCACCGGTTACTTCAATGCCACCTTTAACCGGACATGGCTCGGATTCGAACCCACAGACCAATCGATTCGGTTGCGTTGGGGAGAATTTTTCCGTTTTGAAGATAACCTCATAGTCGAGCATTATACGCTTTTAGATATAGTCGACTGGCTCCAACAGATCGGCAAAAATCCGCTGCCACCAAGCCGCGGCGTGGATTTTCTCTATCCTCCGCCGTCGCCGCTCGCGGACCCGATGCTCGGCGACAGCAATACCACTGAGACCGCCACATCGATGCGCTTGATTCGCAGTTTTTTATTTGACGGACTGAATAATTTCGATCAGCAGAACCTATCCAGCATGGCCATTGACGATTTTTTTCACCGCGACCTTAAATGGTATGGCCCCGGGGGTATCGGCGCCTGCCTCAGCCTTGAGGAGTTTCAAAAATACCATCAAAAACCGTGGCTTGCGGCCTATCCAGATCGCAAAGTGCAAGATCTCGACAGTTTGTTTGCCGACGGTCGTTTTGCTGCGGCGTCGGGTTGGGCCGGCGTCAAGGCAAAGCACCAGGGGTGCTATCTAAGCACCGAGGCCACCGGCAACACCATCGATTTTAACGGCATGGATTTTTGGTTGCGCCGAGACGACAAATTTATTGAAAACTGGGTGTTTGTCGACATGATTGATGTCTTTCGACAGCTTGGTATCGACCTACTGCAACAAGCACGAAACAGGTAACTATATGCACCTTCATAACGACAACAAAAAACTCATACTGAGCTATTTTGACGCCCTCGAAGGCGTCGCTGATTGCGACGTTGGCGACGTCATCGCCGAATATACCGCCGATGACTATCACTGGTATGGCGTCTATCCCTTTGGCGAGCAAAGTAGCGCTGCTGATGTAGCGGAGGCTTTCTGGACACCCCTTTTAAGCTCCTGGTCACGGCTACAGCGTCGTCAAGACGTGTTTATGGCTGGTACCAATGAGGTCGATGGTAGCCAGTGGGTCACCAGTATGGGACATCTGCAAGGCCTGCGGGACAAACCGTGGCTGGGGATTCCTGCAACCGGCAAAATGACTTACTTGCGCTACGCTGAATTTCACCATGTTGCCGACGGCAAAATCCAACGCAGCAGTTTTTTTTGCGACATTATTGGCGTGATGCACCAAGCCGGTATAAATCCCCTGCCGATGCAGACCGGTGCAACGAATATCGTGCCTAGTCCCAAGACCCAAGACGGCATCCAACTCAGTCAACAAGATGCCGCTGAATCGACCCGGACAATGACCCTACTAAACCAGATGATTGCCGATTTGGACACCCTGAACCACTCGGGAGATGACCGCTACCCGGCAGCCATTTTAGAGCGCTGCTGGCATTCCAACATGTGCTGGTACGGACCCGCGGGCATTGGCTCAACCTATACCATTGAGCGCTATCAGGAGCAGCACTCCTATCCATTTCGCGAGGGTTTAAAAGATAAAATCTACAATGGCCATATCTGTCGTTATGCAGAAGGTTCGTACGCTTGTTGGTTTGGCTGGCCAAATCTAACCCATACGCCGAAGGGAGGATTTTTAGGATTACCCGGAAATGAGTTAAGTGTTGATATGCGGGTTGTCGATGTCTACCGTCGAGACGGCGATAAGCTGGCTGAAAACTGGGTCATCATCGATCTGCCATGGTGGTTAAAGCAGCAGGGGATCGATATTTTGGAGCGCTGCAAGCACATAGCAATAGCCTCTTAAGCACAAGGCTGCCCGACTTGATATGAACGCAAGCGCATGCGACGCCTCAACTGCCGACAGTGTTGCTGACTATCGCCGCCGAAACACTAACCGCAGCTACCTCAGGCTTCGTGATGATAACGATAATGGCCTAGTGGCCCTCGACCATAGACCCATCTGTTAACTATCAGCTAACACGGCCGATAGCCTCGCGAATAACCCGCTAAGACCAGCTAGAGTCGACGCAACCTTTCGCTGTGAGAGTCGTTCAGTAGTCTTGAAACATGGCCGTTTCACTCGGCGCGGGCACTCATTGGCAGCGCATACAAGACGAGAGTGGCGCATCGCGCCACAGGCGATTTTGAATGGCAACCGCACCTTGGGTATTGCCTACAATTCAATCAGCCGGTGCTATAGCAGGTACTGAATCAGATACAGAGTGGCCAAACAAGCCACGAAAAATACCAACAGTCCGTAACTGCTGGCATCTACTTTACCCGGCAGGACATACCAGCCATCGTTTTTCGTATCCCAACCATTTTCTTCAAATAGGCGTTTTTGGCCTTGCACCGTGTACGGGTGAAAATCCTCTTGAAACCCATCGAGGGCTATGCTGCTGACCCAACCGACCACCAAACTCACCGCACCGCCAATGGCACAATACCATGGCCAGGCAATCGTCATGTGGTACTCGACATACCAAAGCGTAGCAAATCCGCAGGCAACACCAACAAGCAGGCCCCGCTCGGTGGTGTGTTTTGAGTAAAACCCCAAAAAATACATCGACAATTTAGCGCCGACAAAGAATGATCCCAACTTACTCAAAATCTCTAATACCGATCCATCGCTACCGGCAAAAATAATGGCTGGGCCGACAATTAAAAGGCCCCACACCACCGTAAAAATTCGCGATGCCCGCAGATAATGCGACGACGTCTCATCGGGCTTAAAGTACTGCTGGTAAAAATCGATGGTGGTCACGGTTGCCATAGAATTGAGGCTCGAATCCAAGCTCGACATGGCAGCGGCAACAATCGCTACAGTAATTAAACCCATCACGCCGGGTATGTCGGCCAAGGCGACAAATTCCAGCATGATAGTGTTGCCGTTTTCAAAGTGCGCATCCTGATAATAGGCGTTGAGTAATAGTCCGAGGAGAAAAAACAACGAAAAAATGAAAAACGCGGTATAGCCCATTAATGTGTAGGCTTTTTTGGCGTCGCCAAGAGACTTCGCGGCGAGCGTTCTCTGCACCATCATCTGATTAACGCCATAGACTACAACGTGATAAATAGACATAGCGACAATGCCCGTCCAGATAGTCGACACTTTGCTCGGGTCGGTGGACATGTTAAACGGGTCAGTTTTTCCCGCCGTCTTGAGTTCACCCAGAGTTTGCCAAAGCGACAGTGGCAGAGCATCAAGCAAAAGCACCAAAACGATGATTGCGCCAATGAGCAGGACCACGCTCTGAATAACGTCGGTCCAAATTACTGCAGAGATACCACCGAGCATGGTATAGGTCACGGCGATAGCCGATACGATCCATATCGCCGTGACCACGTCCATTCCAGTGATAAACTCAATCACCAAGGCTGTGGTATACAGCATAATGCCCGAGTAGGCGATATTGCCAAATAAGAAAATAGCCGACATTACCGCGCGCGAGAGGCTGCCAAAGCGCCGTTCGAGATACTCATATATTGTCGCAATGCCACTATTATAGAAAAAGGGAAGAAACACTGAGATCACGATAAAAATGGCAATCGGGTAGTTAATATGAATAAAAATAACCGCAAATCCTTCGGTATATGCCCATGCGGGGCCGCCCAAAAAGGATAATGAGCCAACGTAGGTTGCCATTACTGAGAGCCCAATGGCCCACCATGGCGTCGTGCGATCGCCTAAGTAGTAGTGCTCTGCGGTCTTGACTCGACGATTAAAATAAACCCCAAGAACTAGCGAACCGAGAATGTAAAAACCCACAATCGTCCAGTTGAGTAAACCAAATTCAAGCATAACTTTTCACTCTTATCGGGGCTGGGTCATTTACGACCCAGGCTTAGTAACGGCGATAGATTTGTTCACAGCGCGCCAACACATCGATGTCCTGCTGCGCCAAAAAATATAACAGATCGATAAACACCCAGTTTTCTGCGAGCTTATCACCATCTCGACGGTAAATATCTACCACGCGCATATCGACGCGCTGATTAGATCCCGGCAAGCCCAAAAAGCCACCCGACGGAGTCATAGTCAAATTAGGCCACCCAAACCAAGCGCCAAAATCACCCTCCGCAAAGCGCGCCACATGACCATTAAATACGATGTCCGACAAACCTTCATTAAATGGACCTTGATGTTGCTCTTCGTAGCGACGGCATGTGTAGGTTGACCCTATACCCGCAGGCCCCCACCAAATCATATCGTCATGCCAGGTATTGTGCAGTTCGTCCAGCGGTGATGACATGCCCGAACCCACTAAGTCATCGCACATATGATTGATCAAGCGCAGTGTTTTTTCGGTGGCCTGTTGATCCTGTGGGGAATACATCAGCCCGCTATGGGTCATCGGACCGGGAATGACGATATCCGCACCGGTCTGAACCGGCAACGGACAAACGCCGGCCTGTTTCATCACCCCGATGATATCAATGAACAGTGCCGTCTCATGAATTTTTCCATCTTCCACGCGGTGAAATTCGGCATAGCGAATAAAAGACATCTTTCTCGTCGCGGGAATGCCCAACCACGGCTGATCCAACAATCCCATCAACTGGCCCATAGAGCATACCCACTCGGAAGCACCTCCATCGATGGTATTGCTCCCAGCCATAAATAAATCAACACGGCGTTGTAAGTTGGTGAACGACGCATTGAGAGGCTGCCAAAAAACCTCTGCCACCTCAGTCGCACCCTGCAGTTCGTAAAACGGGTGCATCCCACGCCATAAATAGTCTGGTGCTACGTGCGCGCTTATAATTTCCGCCAGCTTATGGCTCTGTGTTTCGTTATGAGCCCGACCGAGCGCTTGGTAAAAATCGCGCACGACTTGCTTGCTTTCGATATAGTCTGCCAATTTAGTGGCTCCTAATTTATGACTTGTCTTGGTGCCCGCGGGCTATTTGCATCATCACATCGAGTTCATTAAATAATAACCACTCTCGCATCACCTTGCCGTCGATAATATGCTGCTGTGTAATACCCCAAATTTGCACCTTGATTCCGCTGGGATCGCCGAAAAGGCCGTCTTGTGTATGGGTTGCGGTGGCGCTCCAACGCTCCGAGATCAAAAATCCAGTGGCCAGATTGCCCATCCAATAGACCTCATCCATTTGCACTTGAAGGTCGGCAAAGCACTCGCGAATCGACAATACAAACTCTGCATAGGCATCAATGCCCAGGCTTTGTCGGTCGGTCGGCCCGGTAAACGCAAAATCAGCGGTGTAATAGTTGGGCAAGCACGCTAAATCACCTCGATTCCAAACTTGGTTAAGGTGCGCTCTGGCGAACGCATCGGGGTCAAAACCCTCGATAGGCTCAGCCACTGACAGCGCCACATCGGGTTTCGCAGCAACGCGCAACGCCTGCCAAGTTGCCGAATCGCGTGGCCACCCGGCAACGCTATCACCCTCCGACATCGAGCGCGCCAACTGGTTAATGTCCAGACCAAGCTGTTGAATGAGCGACGAATTATTGTAGAGCACGTGCTCCAAAAATATTTCATTCCCTAACGCAACACAATTTGCTATGACTAGCACCTCAACCGTCTTCCCGGTTGCAGGGCCATACTTGCTGTCGCCATCATTGGTGCCGCGGATAATCGTTCTATGGGAGGTGTGATAACCAATCTCATCATCGCCAGCCCAAATCACCTCATCGGCAACCAGTTCGATGTTCGAAAAGGCACGCGTGGTATGTCGCGTATCGGCAATGATCTTCTCGTTACCTAACTGCAATCCATAATCATCATAAACTACCGATGCGCCGGTGTAGGTGTCGGCGATATAGTCAACATCACGCGTCTCCCAGATTCTGAAAGTAATACGGACAATGTAATCGATGATGTTTTTATAGGTTTTCTCAAACCCTTGCATTGATTGCGTCGTTCCAAAATCCTCTGGGATACGCGTCTCGTTTTCAACGTAACCGCGACCGAAATCGGATCGCCCAAGATAACTGTCCAGCGATATATCGAAATTCGCCGGCATGTGTGAGCGACTCAAGGCCGCCGCTGATGATTTATCGATAGTCATATTGACCCCTAATTTATGCTCTTGCGCAGGCTTGTATCGCCAGCCCGTCGCTCATCCGAACGAACTATTAAAATGTTAGCGATTTCGGCAATACCCTATGCCGTTGTTAACCGCTTTATTGCGTAGCTTTTGAACCTGCCACGGTTGCTATGATTGCACCGCGCGTTTCCTTGGCAAACAGCGGCTCGTTGGTATGCACACCGCTAAATCCCGCACCGCCTTTTCAATCATAGCAAGCTCGACTGGCCGGTAGGCATAGGCCGCCGAAATAAAACATGCTGCGCGACCACTGCGGCAATCATCGCGGCAAACCAAAACAATGCAGCGCAATGAGGGAGTAGTTGAGTCGCCATGCGCCCTCTTCGAAGTCCATTTCGGGACAAATATGGTGCGTCATATGTACTCCGAATGCAAACGATAAAGCGGCTCAAACGGCGCTAAAATAAAATTTTCGACCCGCGATTAATCCTTATTAATCTAATAAATCAACGTTTCGTTTAAAAAAATGTCCACATTACGCTTTTTAAACGCGCTGAATACGCACATTGAGTTTGACAGTTAGTGCATGCGAAGTCACAATAAATTAAAAAGGCAAATTTACATTCTTAAAAAAGCTTTTTTGTGCAACCTTACGTATACGTTAAACATCAAAAGCCGTCCAGCAATCTATTTAAGGGGAAGAGTAATGAATCGTTCGAATATGTTAAAAAAATCTGCTTTAGCAGTCGCGATTTCAAACGCTATCGTAGCGTCCATGGCGCACGCAGCGCAGATTGAAGAGATCGTGGTAACCGCCACCAAAAGAGAAGCAAGCCTTCAAGAGATTCCGATGTCTGTTTCGGCTATCTCTGGCGAAAATCTCGCATCAATGGGCATCGAAAATATCCAAGACATTGAAAAAGCGATTCCAGGAATGAAGATTCGCGACGTTGGCAATCACCCTAAACTCATCATCCGCGGGGCCGGATCGGCTGGAACCACAGATCTTGCAGTGCCGATATATAATGATGGTCTTTACCGACCCACGGCCAGTCAAGGCTTAGCAAGCTTTGTCGATATTGAGCGTATCGAAGTCCTGCGTGGCCCTCAAGGCACACTCTTTGGACGCAATACGCTCGGCGGGCTGTTGAACGTGATCACCAAAAAGCCATCGACGGACGGACTCGACACCGGGCTTTCTGTGTCGGTGGGCGATTACGACCTGCGTAAATTTCAGGGTTTCGTCAATGTGCCGCTGAGCGATTCGGTGGCGGTGCGATTAACGGCGACTGATACCACTCACGATCCCTACGTGGAAAATAC
Organism: Flavobacteriaceae bacterium TMED48; assembly: GCA_905181995.1. Taxonomy (GTDB): domain Bacteria; phylum Pseudomonadota; class Gammaproteobacteria; order Pseudomonadales; family Porticoccaceae; genus TMED48. Next base: position 8,984 of record CAJIZO010000100.1, on the reverse strand, counting down.
TTACGATTCGAACGCGGGTTTAATCGACGCCGACAATACCTACGTCCGAGCGCAGATACAGTTTGATATTAATGATGATATGGACCTTAACCTCACCTACGGCAATTGGAGTGATACCGCCAATGGGGCCGGAGATTTCGGTCACAAAGTGCTAGGTGTTCCAGTTAACCCAGCAACCCGTGCAACCAATGGGTTTACAGGTATTTTGGACAACCGCGCGGGAACCCGCGATGGCTGGCAAGGCGGCAAATCCAAAAATGGTAAATTTCCTGTCGATCCCAGTGCTGGTATCACCGATGACCTGCGAACAATTACCTACGACTATCGCCCAAATCGCGATATGGAAGAGGACTCGCTTACCCTGAGCTTCAATTGGAATCTTGGATTCGCCAATCTAAAGGTCAACGCAGGCAGTTACGATTATGAGGGCTACAATATCCTAGACGGTGATTTCTCAGTGGCCGGAACCTATGATCCGGTCGGTGAGGACACCACCGGCGGTTGGGCATCTGGCGAGATCAGAACATCTGACTCTAACCAAGTAGATATCAATTTAAGCTCCATTGGTGACACCGAGTTACGTTGGACCATCGGCTACTTCAACTTTAGCGAAGATGCTAGTTACAAATGGATTTTCGGCGATACCGCAGCTTCTGCGCCACAGTCTGTAGCTTGGGCATCATGGCTACACGGTACCGAGTCGACTGCTGACTCATCGGCTTTTTATGGTCAAGCCGAGTACGATATCACCGAAGAGCTTACCGTCACGGCAGGTGCTCGCTACAGTGATGACGAGCGCACTTCGCAAGGTCTGGTAGTCGATCAATCGACGTTGGATGGCACGCCAAGGCCTGGGCACACTGCTAGCAGCGCTGCGAAAAGAACCGGTGATGACACGCATACCGACTATCGGTTGGCGCTCCAATACAATATTGCCAACGACATCATGGTCTTCGCCGCAGCCAGCACAGGCTATATATCTGGCGCCGTGCAACAAGGCACTGGCGTACTGCTCGATGCGAGTGAAAATGACGCCATCGAGGTTGGCATCAAAAGCACCCTACTGGATGGCAGCATGCAACTCAACGCCACCTACTTTGACAGTAGTTATGACGGCTTGACCACCAGTGAGCTTTACATCGTCCCCGGCACCGATCTATTTGGCTCGAGAACTGTCCCCGGCGGCGGTATGGACTCCTCGGGATTAGAGATCGAAATGGTTTGGCAAGCCAGCGACAAGCTCCGCGTCACATCCGCCGTAACTTTTGACAACTCAGAGTTTACCGCGTTCACCAAAGACTATAAATACACTGAAACGAATGGCAACAGCCGTATCACGGTACTCGACGGCGGCGGCAAGTCGATGGATATGACAGGTCTCGATACGCCATTTTCGCCAGACGTTAGCGGCAACTTAGCGGTCACGTATGAAATAGACATGGGCGCTAGAGGGACGTTAATACCCGGCGTCTTTTTGTATTACTCTGATTCGTACAATACTGAGACCATCCAGTATTTCTGGTCGCAACAAGGCAGTTTTTCTACCGTTGATTTGACGGCTACTTGGTATTCTGCAAACGACGCTTATTCCGTACAGGCATACATCAATAACGCTTCGGACGAAGACTATCTTACCGGAAGCGATACGTTCAGCAATGAGCGAGCTGTGGTGCAATTTAACGATCCGCGCACTTGGGGTATTCGCGCATCGTTCAACTTTTAAGCGGCAAAAGTAGCGGTATTTAAATTAAAAGGCAGTATTATTAGCCCCGTTCACGCGGGGCTTTTTTATGCCTCTTAATTGGATGTACTATGCAGACACTCGACACTTTGCTCAATTTAGCCATTCGTCATTATCGAGCCGGCGAGCTTGGCGCTGCCGAACAAAAATTCAGACAAGTTTTAAAACTCCAGCCAAAGCATATTTTGGCGCTGAACATCCTTGGAATCATTTGTCTTGGCAGCGATCGTTGCGATGAATCGATAAGACTGATTCAAACCGCGCTCGAGATCAAACCAAAGGATCATCAAGCGCTGGCCAATCTAGCCTTGGCAAAACAACGGGTCGGAGATCTGCAAGCGGCTATACGCGCACTCGAAAGATCACTGTCGCTAGTGCCAAAAAATGTCAATGCGCTTAACAGCCTCGGCAGTCTTTATCGTGATACAGGTAATATTGCCCGGGCTGAGCAATGTTACCAAAGCGCGCTAAAACTTGACCCCAAGCACATCGACAGTTTGTTAAATTCCACCATCGTTGAACGTGCACAAGGGCGCTTCAAAAACGCTTTGACGTGTGCGTTGCGTGCCTTGCAAATTGCCCCAGAACGGGTCCAGGTGCGTTATCAAATCGCGCGCACCTATGCAGCTTCTGGCGACTATCCAAACGCCATTGAATGGTATGAAAAAGCACTGCAACAAGACCCCACAGCCGTCGATAGCTGGATAGGTCTTATCGACGTATTGCGCGAGTCGGGTCGAGTTGACGAGTGCCAGCAGACCCTCGATGCGTTGCGCTCGCAATTACCTCAATCTGAACAGGCACACTTCGCCCAGGGGTTATTGCACCAGCAATGCGGTGATGCAACCGCCGCAGCCGAGCATTTTTCGCTCGCCATCGCTGCGCAACCAAATTGGTCAAAACCGCATTACTATCGATTGCAGCTCAAGGGCCGCGTGGCGCTATCAAGCGAACTCGCGCAGATTGATGCGTTGCCGCAAACCGGCCATTTAGAGGCCGACGTTTACCGGCACTTTGCCAGCGCTACCGCGCATGAACGGCGTGGGCATCGCGATCGCGCATTTAATGCTTGGCTGATGGGCAATGCGTTAAAAGCCCAGCAGAGTTCGTTTGCTATCAGCCAGCGAGAAGATCTTTATCAAACCGTTGCACGGCATACTAGACGCGCCCTCGAGCGGGATGTCGAGCCTCTCGGAACGAGCGACGCGCGACCCCTCTTCATTATCGGTATGCCGAGATCTGGAACCACACTGGCCGGCCAAATCCTCTCCAGTCACTCGCAAGTAAATGGATATGGAGAGACCCGCGCGGTTCATGATATGACCTTGCGGGCGGTCGAGTCGGGTAACAAGCCGTACCCCGAAGTTATCGAGTCATTGACTCGAGACGAATTAAAATCCCTCGGTGAGTCCCTGCTGACGCAGTATGCCAACCATCATCTGCAAACACATATTCTCGATGTAACACCGACTAATTTTCAGCATTTGGGGTTGATAGCGCGGGCCCTCCCGCAAGCGCGATTTGTTCATTGTTGCCGCAATCCGGTGGACACCTGTTTTTCAATCTTTAAACTACCCTTCCCTCAAGGTCAGGACTATGCCCATGATCTGACGTACTTGGGGCAGCAATACCGCGCGTACTGGCGCTTGATGAAGCAGTGGAATGAGCTCTTTTCCGAGCGAATTTTTAACTTGCGTTACGAGGATTTAATCGCCAACAGTGAACAACAAATCCACCGTCTTTGTGAGTTTTTGGCGCTGCCATTTGAGCCTGATATGTTGCAGTTTCACGAGTTCGAAAGTTTGGTTCGCACGCCCAGCGCCTCACAAGTTCGCCAACCGCTTTACGCGCATTCGGTTGCCGCGTGGCGACAGTATTCAAACCACCTAGAGCCATTACTCGATGCCCTTGGCGATTTGGTCGATCCCTGAGCGATGCGCCTTATATCAGCGCGTCAGTCGCCCAACCCTATGCTTGTTCGCGGTCATTGGGCGCAATGTTTATAGCCCCATGGCACACACCCTAACGTGGGTCCTATTATGGTGACAAACGCGGTTTTTTAGTCGAGCTAGATTTCCAATGATGGCGTCGCATTTGTATCCCAAAGCCGCCCATAAGATGCCGAATAAGACGCGGATGGTGGCTTTAAGAGACAACCAACAAAGCACTGCGCGAGTCGTCGAAACTTTCGTGACCATCTTCGCATAGATGAGAAATGGGTTATAGATCGCCGCTTTTATGTCTCTGTAAGATCTTTATAATGCTAAACTTTAAACATTTATAGAACTTCGGAGTCGCCTTGGCGATGCTCAAAAACGTCTACATAACTGGTCTTTTGGTGGCCGCTATTTTGGCGCTCGGCACCGCCGCTGTAACTGCTGACAGCGAAACCCGCAAACCCGCTCTAAAGGGCTTGAAAGATGCCGTCACAGCGGTCTTTATCGGGCGCCAAAATAATCCACTGGCACATCCAGTGCCCGGTTTAGAGCGAGATATCGCGGTCTTTAAGGTGGATGGGTTACGCCAATATGCGCTAGTGCTTAAACCCCGCCGCACGCCCCCGGCATCGGGCTGGCCAGTGGTAATCTTCAATCATGGTTTTCATCCGACTCCGCACGCTAATGGCCGCCGTACGGAAGACGGTGTCAGCGATCGTCCGGGCGACTATTACCGACTAATACCCGCAGCTATAGCACGTGCTGGCTTTCTAGTGGTGTCTCCAGACTATCGCGGTCACAACGACTCAGAGGGCATCGAATTCGTCCTGCGACACGATTCACCAATCTGGTACGCACGCGATGTACAGGGTGCGTTTGCCATCGCCGGCAACCTTGACAATATCGATCTCAACAACGTATTTATGCTCGGTCACTCGATGGGCGCGGCCGTAACGCTGCGAGCTGCTGCCGCGCTCGGCGATAACATCCGCGGCGCAAGCCTGTGGTCAGCAGCCTTGATAGATCCGAAAAAAACCTCGACGACAATGCAATATGTCTCCAACGACAATCAAAAGGATGATCAAAACGCCCAGCCAATCGACCTGTCTGCACTGGTATGCGCGCTAAACATCCACCATGCAATTGACGATCCAGTGACTGCGATTGCGACCTCGACACGCTTGGCAAAGCAATTACATCAACACCAAAAAGTCGTTACCCTTTTCACCTACGACAGTCCTAATCATCTGTTTAGCGACGCCAATTTGAGCAGCGCCTTGGCCCGCGATATCGAATTTTTTCGCAGTCTTATCAAGCCCCATAAGCCGCCGCGCGACGCTAGCGTACCTCTTGTCCGCTAAATAGGGCAATATCTCGAGCGAGCATGGTCTCCCGACCCTCGACCGTCCCAGCGGGTGAAAACCACGCCTCGGAGCTAACCGACAAGCTGTGAGTAGTACCCGGATAAATAAAGTCGCGCACCCTGCCACCAGCGACATTGACGCGTGTTGCCAAATTCGCATTCCACGCCGGCGGCGAGTAAAAATCTCTGTCGGAATGATGCAGATTGATCGGCTCAGACAAATAGTGCGCGGCATGATAACCACCAATCCGCTCTAGCTGCCGCGCCAAACCCGCCGCATGAACAACCTCTAAAGATCCCTGATCATCGCGCTCCAGTCTGAAGTTAATGTCTGCCAAGTCGGCAATACCGGTGCGATAGTGAGCGTACATATCGGAGTAGGTTTTATGCAGCGATGCCTCGACCGTGGGCAGGTGCCAACTATCTGTCTGCCAAGTCCAATCGGCTGGTGACGGGTCGACGATCAAGTCACTTGGGTAGGCAAACACAAAATCCGCGTTGCGCCTGCCATCGGCGGCGGTCGCACTGCCATTCCAACGACCATCACCGGCGGTAAACGCCATTGCTGTATCTTGCATCGGGCCATAAAAGGCTGCCTGTTCTAAACGCGAGGCAAAGCATCCAGCCCAGATCGATGCGGCCTGTATCGGCGGGGCAAGGGCGCTATTTTCGCCGGTGATCGCCAGAACAGTTAACGCAACATCACCACCCTGCGAGTAACCGGCGAGATTGATGCGCGCCTGATCAAGACGCACAGCGAGACGCGCTTCACGCCCCCATGCCGGCCAGTCGACACGCTCCAACGATTCCAAACCGGCGATCAGATTAAGTACATCGATGGCATAAAAGATTGGCGATAAATAACTGCGGTTGTCCCAAGCCCGCAAAAATTCAAGCCCGTCGGCGGCGGATCCAGATACCGTGCCATGTCCTCGCAGGCCCGGCGTCATTACCACAAAGCCGGCGTCGACGTAGCCCTCTATAACAGCCGCGGAGGCCGATGCTGCATCAAGCTCAAAGTCGTAATCCGGCGCCGCTTGCTCACCGATCCATCCATGGACAAACACCACCGATGGATAACCGCCGCTAGGAGGCGGTGTGGATGGCACATCAATCCTCAGATAAACCGCTAATCCGTCTGACAGATAGCTACCAAGGTAACGCTGATGATCGCCGCTGGTGCTGGTCGGTGCAATCGCTTGCTGAATGCGGATGTCTGCGGCATAAGTTCGCTGCCGCAGGGTTTCAATCGATAGTGCCTCGAGCGAATCAAGCGTTGGCGACGCCCAGCGCGCAAAAGCCGGTGCGCTAGCCACGCGCTTAGAATCGGCACCAGTCGAGTTGCGCTCGTCGCAGCCCCCGACCAGCGCCAGCCCAATCAGCCACATAGCCATGCTGCGCCATGGCGCTTGCCATCCCGCCATCGGTTTTATTTGACTGCCGTGCTCGAAGAGGCGCTTTAGCAAGGTGCGTATCGACATACACTGCAGCCGAGAACCGCCCATCAGGTCAGTTGACGGCCGCCATCAACCGGAATAATACAGCCAGTATTAAAGCGCAGAGTGGTCGACAGCGCGATCGCGGCAGCGGCGACATCGGCGCCACGAGCAATCCGCCCGAGCGGAGTTTTGTCGACTTGTAGTTGCAGATAGGCGGGGTCGGCACGACTGGCATATTCGCCCGCCACCCAACCAGGGGCGATACTGACGACGCGGATCTCAGGTGCCAGTGCGCGACCTAGCGACTTGGTCATCGAGTCGATCGCCGCTTTCGAGGCGCAATAGGCAACACTGCTACCGACTGCCGTGGTGCCTGCAATCGACGAAATGTTGATGACGAGCCCGTCGCCGCTAGCGGCCAACAACGACCGAAAAGCACGCACACAGGCAAACGAACCACGGACGTTGGTGTTAAATATCCTGTCTATATCGGCGTCTTCGAGTGCGTCGAGATCGTCGTGCGGCACGACTTTTGTGACCCCGGCATTGTTGACCAAGATATCCAGTCTACCGAAATCTGAACTAATTGCATGTGCCAAAGATCGCAGCACACCACTGTCCAGAACTGGCGCATATCTAGCCACGTGCCCGCCACCCGATAACGCCGCACAAAGCGCTTTGGCACTGTCTGGCGAACGGTTATAACCGACGATCACGGTGGCACCGGCGTCCGCATAAGCGGTAGAAATGGCCGCGCCAATACCGCCCGCGGCACCAGTTATTAAAACGACTTTACCCGCGAGTGGCTTGGGCATCGGTTGACCTCTTAATTATTACTTATCGGCGTAGCGGGTAACGCGCAAATCGGCCTGCGCTTTGTGCGCGGCAAACCCTTCTAGGTCACAAAGTCGTGAACAATACTCGCCAATCTCCACAGTTGCCTCGGCTGTTACACGCTGATAAGTGCAGGTTTTAATAAACTTGCCAACCCATAAGCCGCCGGTATAACGCGCCGCCTTATTGGTCGGCAAAGTGTGATTAGTGCCAATCACCTTATCACCATAGGCGACGTTGGTCTCCGGCCCGAGAAACAGCGCTCCATAGTTAGTCATGTTTCGCAAAAAGTAATCGGGGTCGCGAGTCATCACTTGGACATGTTCAAAAGCCAAATCGTCGGCCACCGCAACCATCTCTGCGTAGTTATCACACACGATGACCTGTCCATAATCACGCCACGCACGACCGGCAATATCGGCCGTCTCGAGGGTCTCTAATTGCCGGTCAACCTCGCGCAGAGTGTCCCTGCCCAATTGTTCGCTATTGGTCAACAAGATCGCCGGCGAATTTGGCCCATGCTCAGCCTGACCCAACAAATCGGTGGCCGCCATTTCGGCGTCACAACCTATTTCATCGGCAATAATCAACGTTTCGGTTGGGCCTGCCAACAAATCAATACCCACGCGTCCAAAAAGTTGACGTTTGGCTTCAGCGACAAATGCGTTACCGGGACCGACGATCACATCGACCGCGTCAATCGTCTCGGTACCCAGTGCCATCGCGCCTACCGCTTGCACACCTCCGAAACAATAGATCTCATCGGCACCCGCCATCGCCATCGTGGCAATAATTGCCGGCATCGGTTGACCATTAAATGGCGGCGCACAGGCTATCACCCTTTTTACTCCGGCCACCTTCGCCGTCGCAACACTCATATGAGCAGACGCCACCAGAGGATACTTACCGCCGGGAATGTAACATCCCACGCTGTTGACCGGAATGTGCTTATGCCCCAGTGTCACCCCTGGGCGGGTTTCAACCTCAACATCCTTCATCGACTCCAGTTGGATACGTGCAAAATTTTTCACCTGTTCTTGGGCAAACCGAATATCCGCGAGGGTCGCCGCCGGCAGGCTATCAATGCAGGCTTGGATCTCATCGTCTGACAGGCGGAAACTCGCCGGCGACCAATCATCAAATTTTTCTGAGAGCTCGCGAACATGCGCATCACCATGCTCGGTAATCCCTTGAAGGATGTCCGCCACCACCTCTGTAACCCGATGGCTGGTCTCGAGCGCCAGTTCTTCCGACATGCCTTCTTTTAGTTTTATGGCCATCCAACTATTCCTCGCGAGACATTGTTAGTAAAGAGTAATGGGCGCAGATATTATTTACAATTGACTTCGAAGTCAATTGCATCGCATCAGCCCACGCAAAAGAATCATCGGCGACGCCAAATCGGTGCAGCGCGATGCGCCATGATCAACCCGTTTGCGCGATAAACAATGCCAAGCAATCAACCAGCCCACGGTCGAACATAAGGTGAGATTCGTTAGCCCATATTGTTGGCGCACGGCAAAGCCGATCAATCGCGCAGACTTACGGATTGCATGTACTTCGAATGCAACCGCTATTACCCGCAGCAATTTGCACTGATTTGAAAGTCAAACCCAGCGTAACAGGCCTATAAGGATCACAAAAATAATTTATAAAGTAACTATTAATCA
>CAJIZO010000099.1 GCA_905181995.1 Flavobacteriaceae bacterium TMED48 | reverse complement strand
TAAAAACTCTCACCACAGTCACGATACCGAGGAAGTGTTTATCGTATTTTCGGGTGACTGGAAATTTACCTGGGGCCAAGAGGGCGAAGATGGCGAGGTATTGCTGTCGGCCGGGGCATGCATTTCAATTCCGACGCAGATGTTTCGCGGCTTTGAAAATGTTGGCGCCGACGATGGCTTTATGTACGCAGTGCTAGGACTCGACCAATCCGGCAGTGCTGGACAGGTTATCTGGGCCCCTTACGTGTTTCATCAGGCCAAGTCTCACGGTCTGATTCTGCTCGATGACGGACGTTTGATCGACACCGTATCTGGCGCTAAGGTGCCCAGCAACGCCCGCGAATACACGCCGATCTCTAAGCAGTGTGCGGATCGCGATTTTCGACGTTTAACAACCGCAGAAATGGCCGCTTGCGTTGCCAACAAAGATCAACATGAGAGCCTTCAAAGCGGGGGGCTGAGTGCGCTTGATGGCGTCATCGAGCGCGCGATTATAGGTTGTGCAAACCCCGTCGAAAATATCGGCGCAGGTAAAATGGCCTGGCAACATGGCTTTCATTTACGCCACCTGAGCATGCAATCAGGCGTGCAAATCCCCCTGCACGTGCGCCACGAAGAAGAGGTCGTGATAGTGCAGCAGGGCGAGTTGCTAGTTGATATCGACGGATACACCACCACCTTGTTCCCCGGCGACGTCTTTACTGCCCCCATCGACCAACCTCGCCGCTACCTCAGTCAGGCGCAGCAACCGCTCGACGCATTTATTGTGCGCCGAGGTAACCATCCACTAGCGGCTGAATTTGTATAATACCGACGTCGCCAAAGATGGCTATCAAAGGTGCTATCAAGAGTACTATTAAGAGTGCTATCACACCGGCCCTTTTTTATTAATTAGCTGCGGATATACAATTAGCTTATGAATAGACTCAAGCATCACCATGACAGCGCGCCGCCATCGGCGACGCAATCAAATTCGAAAACGCCGGCAATGCAGGGCTTTGATGCTGAATTTACAGATCATGTCGACTACATATTGCGCATCACCCGCAGAATCTGGGAAGGCAAGCAAGTCGGCCTATGCCTGGACTACTATAGCGCCGATTGTCCAGTTTATACGCTCTCAGGTGTCACCATAGGGGCCGCCGAAGTCACCCAAAATACCTTGGCAACCTTGGCATCCTTTCCCGATCGCAGTCTGAATGCGGTAAATATTATCTGCGGCGGTGACGCCATCGACGGCTTTCACAGTTCTCACCTCATCAGTAGCCACATGACCAATCTGGGCGACTCGGACTGGGGCCCGGCAACTGGTCGCGAGGCAACCATTTTGGTGGTAGCCCATTGCATTTTGAAAAACAATCAGATCGTGGAAGAGTGGCTGGTACGCGACAATTATTCGCTAGCCCAACAATTGGGCCATGATCCCCACCTCGTAGCTCAGACGTGGGCTAATAAACCTATCTCGAGTCGTTTAGCGAACTGGCGCAACGCAGAACTGGAGCGCTTGCGTGAACAGGTAGTGTTTAATCGAGTCGCCGCCGGCAGCGACGCGGAAAGTATGATTCGCGGCAACTTACAAAACATCTGGAACGCCAAAATGGTCGGCGACGTATACCAATGCTATGCAGTCGACGCTTGCCTGCACGGTGTTTCTGGTCGGCAGCTACGAGGGCAAGACGCCATAGCGAGATTTTACACCGATATCCTTGGCACCTTATCCGACCTCAGATTTTCGTTGGACTACAGCTGTCAACAACCCAGCGAATCAGCTGACCAATCCGCCGGGATCGAGCTTGCCGCGAGATGGACACTGTCGGGTGTACATACCGGCAGCGCCCTGTATGGCCCGCCCACCGGCACGACACTCTTTATTCTCGGCGAAAGTCACTACCACATTGTCGAGGGTTTAATTGTCGAGGAGTGGAATATTTTTGACGAACTATCGGTGTTGGCTGAGGTGTATCGCGCACGCAATGCGGCAGTGCAACTGGCTGCGCCCTAAGCACCGCCATGCAATCGGCCGACCATTCCGACGTTGACATTTGCGATGCCCACCACCACTTGTGGGATTTGGAAGCAGTGCGCTATCCTTGGCTAACCGCCCCCAAGGGCTCTCGCAGATTTTTTGGCGATCCCAGCCGCCTGCAACAAAACTATCTACCCAGCGATTTTTGTGCCGATATCGACAAATTACCCGTAACTCAGAGCGTGCACATTCAGGTCGGCGCCGCGGCCGACCAACATCTGGCAGAAACAGCCTGGGTGCAGGCGCAGATCGACGCTACCCAACACCCTCGCGGGCCCATCGCCGTCCCCAGCGCGATGGTCGCCTTTGCCGACCTCTCAGCCGCCGGCCTAGGCGCTCAACTCGACCAGCTTCAGAGCTTTTCTGGCGTCCGCGGAGTCCGCCAGATCGTGGGCCGCGCTCCCGACGAAGACCAGCGCACTGGCAGCGGTGAGTTACTCCGCGATCAACGCTGGCTGGCTGGCCTGCGCGCCCTTGAAGCGCGCGCTCTGAGTTTTGACTTGCAATTGATCCCCTCGCAAATGGCTCAGGCGTTCGAGGTTTTTCAACGTGTTGAACAGCTTCCGGTGGTACTCTGCCACTGCGGCTCACCGTGGTTTTTAAATCCGCGCTACCGCTCCTCACAGAGCTTTGAAATGTGGCGCCAAGGCCTAGAGAAATTGGCCTCGTTGCCGAATATGCACTGCAAGATTTCGGGGCTGAGTATGTTTGCTCAGACGTGGGATCATAACGCGGTAACAATGATTTTCGAGACCGTGCTGGATATCTTTGGCCCGCACCGATGCATGTTTGGGTCGAACTTTCCCGTCGATAAACTGCACACCGACTACCAGAGTATCTGGCAAAGCTATTGGCAAATTTCAAGTCGGTTAAGCACAACTAAAAAAACCGCGCTCTTTGCAGGCAATTGCCGACGTTTTTATAAGCTCTAGGTCGCGCTCTGAAAGGTGCGTTTAGGCCGCTCGAAAGGCTTGCCCCAAATGGGCAGCACTGGAGCCATACCCGTGCGTCAAATCTGATAGTTCGCTTACAACGATACTTCCACCAGCGGCGCCATCATCGAAAGCGAAAAAATCACTACCATCCCAAGGCGCGTCGCTAACGTCTAGAAGGCGACTTGCTAAAGTCTAGAAGGCGCCTTGCTAAAGTCTAAAAGGCGCCTTGCTAAAGTCTAAAAAGTAGGCCCGAGCCGATCGGATATTAGGTATCCACCATCTTCGCTGAGGCGATGAAGCTATGAAGCTATGAGGCTATGAGGCTATAAAGCGCACGCTAATATCAATCGAACCATCCGTGCACCGTTTTTCGGTATCCGTGAGGGGCAACATCGCGGTGGCGCCCGTCAATAATCCCTGGTCCGCGACTCAGCTTGAAAAGGCTCTCTGCAAGCATCGATAATGTTTAGACAAAACCACTTGATCGCCTTTAAACCGGCGGTTACATTAAACCTAGAGCACGAAGCCTAGAGCACGAAGCCTGGCGCGCGGAGCCTGGCGCGCGCCCAAAAAAAGGCGTAGTTACCCACCAAAGCTAGACCCAAGAAATTCCCAAGACCGACAAAAATAATGCTCACGCAGGACCCTATCTACCGGATAGAGCCATGGTCAATATGGCCCACACCGGCTGATAAATAATCCGCGCTATTGTTCAGTCGCCGAGCACTTCAAAGAGATCGATTCTAAGCTTTGCAGTGCCATCCTCTTGCAGTACCCAGAGCTCTTTGGTGATGATGCCTTGGGCTTTATTCATCGACCAGCCCGAGGTGATGATCGCCGCCCGAGGCGATATAACGTCTATTTTGGGTTCGATATATGTAACGTCGGAAAAGCCCTGATCGAATAAATTCTGCCAAAAAGCCTTTATCGCAGCACGGCCAACAAAGCGCCCAAACGGAGTCGCGATCATTTCGGCATGGGCTTCATAGGCATCCGCACACTGCTCGGCGTTGCCCGCATTAAAGCCATTTACCCAGCCTGCGCTTGCCGCCCACACGGCTTTTTTTACCTTTGCCTGCACGTCGCCGGCGATCGGCTGTTGATTGTCTCGGGTATTCGCGAACAGCGCGCCATGACCCGGGATTATCCAGTCGACGGTTGCGGCGATCTTTTTACGCGAGAGCAACATCGCGTCTTTGTCATGACCCAGCGGATCGTCTTTCGGAAAGTACTCCGGTGCCCACCAAAGGTGGGTCAAGGCGTAGACCCCCTCGGCGGTATCAACGATTAAACTGGCGTCTTCACTGGTGTGCCCGGGCGTGCGCACAACCGTAATACCCGGCGCTATCACGAAGTTGTCGGGGTGATCTGTCCAAATGTCGTGCTGATAGCTCGCCCAGTGATCGACCAAGACCGCATTGGGAAATAGACCCAGTTGGGTGTTGTGGTCTGGGTGATGATGGCTGATAAAAATATGGGTGATATCGTCCGGGGTTAGGCCTCGCAACGCCAATTCGGCTAGAATTTTCGGCCAAGCGCCTTTAGCGGCCATTCCAGGATCGGCGATAAGATAAGTGTTTTTACCTTCCACCAGCGTGACCGTACTGCCGACTTTACGCTTGCCGCTATCGGTTGCGCCGGGTAAAAATTCATAGCCGTCAATGGGTGTTACATAGCCGTTGTGGAGCACTGATACTCGGTTGCCCGCGATACTAGCCGAGGTCGCAACCAGAGCCAAAATGAACCATACAAATAGGAGTTTTGTGCGCATTTTCTGTCCTTAGATAATGTGAATACAAGTTTTATTATGACCCATTTAGCGGATAAAGCCAGCGCGCTATAAGCTACCTACAAAGGCCAGCTTAACCGCCGTTGCACGGTACACTGTCGA
>CAJIZO010000098.1 GCA_905181995.1 Flavobacteriaceae bacterium TMED48 | reverse complement strand
GCGCCGGCGACCATTGGCGGGATATCGCGCAGCTCAAAGCGCGCCAGCGAACGGCAGTCGTCGACCAGTTCGCGCTCGCCCTGCAGCACGTGGATGGCCATTGCCGTTTGGCCGTCTTTAAAGGTTGTGAACTCCTGCGCTTTGGATACCGGAATCGTGGTATTGCGGTGAATAATTTTCTCGATCAACCCACCCATGGTTTCGATCCCCAGCGACAGCGGTATGACGTCGAGTAACAGCAGATCGTCACCCGACTGATTGCCGACCAGCACCTCGGCCTGCAACGCAGCACCCTGCGCCACCACCAGATCGGGATCGAGATTGGCGCGCGGAGGGCGGCCAAAAAAGTCGCCCACCTTAGCCGCCACCAGCGGGGTGCGCGTCGAGCCCCCGACCAGCACCACGTCGTCGACCTGAGCCACCGTCACGCCGGCATCGCGCAGCGCCCGTTTGCAGGCGCGCAAGGTGCTATCGATCATCGGCATGATCTGCGCACCGAGTTGTTCGCGGCTGAGTTCGCCACGCCAGCCAAGCACGTCTAAGGGCGCGCATTCGGCGTCGGTCAGGGCCTCTTTAGCGGCCCGTGCACTGGCCAGTAATTGGCGTTGCTGCTTTGGGTCGAGGGAATCTCCGAGGCCGATCTGGCGGCGAATCCAGTCGGCGATAGCGCGATCGAAATCATCGCCACCCAGCGCCGAGTCGCCGCCGGTCGCGAGCACCTGAAAGACCCCGCGAGACAGCCGCAAGACCGAGATATCAAAGGTGCCGCCGCCGAGGTCATAGACCGCAATAGTGCTTTCGTCGGCGCCGTCGAGCCCATAGGCAATCGCCGCCGCGGTCGGTTCGTTGAGTAACCGCAGTACCTTGATGCCCGCCAGCGTCGCAGCATCTTTGGTGGCCTGGCGCTGAGCGTCGTCAAAGTACGCCGGCACGGTAATCACCGCACCGTCAAGCATGCCGTCGATCGCGCGTTCAGCGCGCTCGGCGAGGGTGCGCAATATCTCCGCAGACACCTGAATCGGACTAATGGCGCCCCTGCGGGTGCGAATTTTTGGCATGCCGCCGTCGTCGCGTTCAAACTCATAGGGCAACTGGGCGCCGAGACTATCGACATCGGCAAGGCCCCGACCAAGCAGGCGCTTAACCGAACTCAGGGTGTTCAGTGGGTCGTCAATGGCCCGCTGCGCAGCGAGCAAACCAACGCTATTGCTGCCGTCGGCGGCGTAATGCACCACCGATGGCAACAAGCTGTCGCCCGACTCGTCGGCGAGGGTCTCAGGCGTGCCGCTACGCACCAGCGCCACCAACGAATTGGTGGTACCAAGATCAATGCCAACCGCGTGCTTGCGCTGGTGCGGTTGCGGCGTTGCGCCGGGTTCAGATATCTGCAGTAATGCCACGCGCTATCCTGTTCGGTTGGGTTAGCTGTCGAGTTGCTCTTCGAGTGCTTCGACTTGATCTAAAAGCTTAACAAAAAATTGCATCTTGGCCACTGTATCAAAGGCTGCAGCCTGGTCACCGGCGCTGTAATGAGCGCTAAATTCGTCTTGCAAGCCAGCATAGGTCGCGCCAACACGCTGCTCTAAACTAGCCAGTGCCTCCAGCGCAGCAAGCGATGGACCATCTTGGCCGATATCTGCCAACTCTTCGCGCAATTCAATTTGGGACATCAAAAACGCGCCATCGCTGGTGATATGGCTCTCTTGATCAGCGTCTATCCCATCGAGTTGCATCAGATATTGGGCACGTTTTAGCGGCGATATCAGGGTCTGGTAGGCGTCGTTGATGAGCGCGGCGGTCTGCACCGCCAACCGTTTGTCTACATCGCCCTTGGCGGCGTATCGATCGGGGTGAAATTCTTGCTGCAATTGCCGGTAGCGCGCATCGACAGCGGCGCGCTCGATAATCCAGCCAACGGGAAGTGAAAAAATTTCAAAGTAGGATCGGCTGCTAATCACTTCGGTCATCGCTTTAGCGGATTAAACGTGGAAGCTCTCTCCGCAACCACATGCGTCCTTTACGTTGGGGTTTTTAAATTCAAAACCCTCGTTGAGACCCTCTTTGACATAATCCAACTCGGTACCATCGAGGTAAATTAGGCTCTTCGGGTCGATGACCAATACCACATCACCGCACTCAAAGACCTGATCTTCGGCCGCCGCATCATCGACAAATTCGAGCACGTAAGACAATCCCGAACAGCCGGTGGTGCGCACGCCGAGGCGCACGCCAATACCTTTGGCGCGGTTTTGTAAGTGCTTGACGACGTGTTGTTCAGCCGCCGTGGTCATGGTGATAGCCATCGCTTTCTAACTGCCCTGTTTTTCCCGCACGTCGCGCACCGCCGCTTTAATCGCATCTTCGGCGAGCACCGAGCAGTGAATTTTGACCGGTGGTAGCGCCAATTCTTGGGCGATTTCGGTATTTTTGATCTGTTCGGCCTCGTCGATATTCTTGCCCTTGACCCACTCGGTCAACAGCGAACTAGAAGCGATGGCAGAACCGCAGCCATAGGTTTTAAATTTGGCGTCTTCGATCACGCCGTCGGCATTGACCTGAATTTGTAAACGCATTACATCACCACAGGCCGGCGCGCCGACCATACCGGTACCGACAAATTTTGAATTGTCGTCCAGCTTGCCAACGTTGCGCGGGTTTTCGTAGTGATCGATGACTTTTTCACTGTAAGCCATAACGATGTCTCCTTCTCTGCTGTCGCTATTGGTTAGCTCTCTACCGAGAGCCCCTGAATGCTCGCACGCCGTCGACGTTGGCCACGTGCAGATAAAATTACCCGCCTAGTGCGCAGACCATTCTACCTGATTTAAATCGACGCCGTCCTTAAACATATCCCACAGGGGCGATAATTCGCGCAATTTCTCCACTGCGCGGCGCACTTTAGCGATCGCATCGTCAATCTGTTGCTCGGTGGTATAGCGCCCAATGCTGAACCGAATGGAGCTATGCGCCATTTCATCGTTCAAACCAAGCGCCCTGAGCACATAGGATGGCTCGAGGCTTGCCGAGGTACAAGCGGAACCCGAAGACACCGCTAGATCGCGCAGCGCCATGATCAGCGACTCGCCCTCGACAAAGGCAAAACTAATATTGACGATGCCTGGAACGTGCTGATCGGGAGAGCCATTTAAGTAGACCTCTTCCATATCGGCAACGCCATCCCACAGCCGCTGGCGCAGCGCCGTGATGCGCTGGTTCTCAGCTCCGAGGATCTGGTGACCGATACGGAACGCCTCGCCCATGCCTACGATTTGGTGCGTCGGTAGTGTCCCCGAACGCATACCACGCTCGTGCCCGCCACCGTGCATCTGCGCCTCGATGCGCACCCGCGGCTTGCGCCGGACGTAGAGCGCACCAATCCCCTTTGGACCGTAAATTTTATGCGCCGAGAACGACATCATATCGACCATCATCGCCTCGACGTCGATGCCGGTCTTGCCGGCGCTCTGCGCTGCGTCCACATGAAAAAATACTTTGTTGGCGCGGCAAATAGCACCTATGGCGGCGATGTCGTTGCGCGTTCCCAACTCGTTGTTGACATGCATAATCGACACCACCGTGGTGTCCTCGCGAATCGCATCGGCGATCATCTGCGGTTGGATCAAGCCTTGGGCATCTGGATCTAAATAGGTAATTTCAAAATCTTCGCGCTCCAACTGCCGGCACGTGTCGAGTACCGCCTTGTGTTCGATCCGCGAGGTGATGATGTGTCTACCCTTGCGGGTATTAAAGTGCGCGCAACCCTTGATGGCAAGGTTGTTGGCTTCGGTCGCACCCGACGTCCACACGATTTCTCGTGGATCGGCACCGATCAGTTTCGCCACTTCAACGCGTGCGTCTTCAACCGCGGACTCGGCCTCCCAGCCAAACACGTGGGAACGCGACGCTGGGTTGCCAAAGTTGCCGGACGGCGTCAGGCACTGCATCATTTTATCGGCCACGTCCGGGTCGACCGGTGTGGTGGATGCATAATCTAGGTAAATCGGCAAACTCATAGTGCTCTCCAGTTCAGCAGGCGGAAGCCTGCAGGTTGTCTTGTAAAATTTTTTGCTGTGAATTTTCATGCTGTGACGTAGCGTCCTGTATCATCGAATCTAAACCAGCTTGATCTTCTGTTGCCTGGTCGTGAACACCTTCGCTTGACGAATCGCTGTCCATCAACACTAAAGCTCGTACCGCTTGGCGCTCTGAAATCGCCTGTATATCCTTTCGTGCCACCAGATCAGCCAACGAAATACGGCTTAAAAATCGCTGTATTTCACCGCTCAACTCATCCCACAGGGCATGGGTCAAACACACCTCGCCCTGTTGACAGTCACTCTTTCCCTTGCAGTGCGTGGTGTCTATCGATTCGTTAACCGCCCCAACAATATCGGCGATGGCTATCTCGCTGCTAGCCCGATTTAGGCGGTATCCGCCTCCGGGGCCGCGGACGCTGGTTACCAATCCAGCTTGGCGCAAGCGCGCAAATAATTGCTCTAGATACGATAGCGAAATCGATTGGCGTCTCGAGACCGACGCAAGCGATGTCGTTTTACTACCGCCGTGCACCGTTAGATCGAGCATCGCTGTGACCGCATAGCGTCCTTTGGTAGTCAATCTCATACCGATTTACCTCGCGCTTTGGGCCACTTGAAGGTGGATGATTAACCTACCTCGCCTTCTGTGATTATTCAATACCCGAGTATTTTAGTCAAGTAAAGGATACGCCAAGCGCATACAAACGTGCTATTTCCTAGGGCTTATACGCTGCACCGCAGACAGCAGACCACGCAAAATGGAAACCTCCATTTCATCCAATCTGACGCGATTAAACAGACGCCGCATGCGGGTAATCAATTGCTTCGGGTTATCGGGATCGTAAAAGCCGATATCGGTCATGGTCTCCTGCAGATGGAGGTGAAAGCGCTCGAGGTTTTCGGCGCTGACCGGCGGCTGGTCCCAGTCGGTATAACCGGGCAGCTTGCCATCCGGAGCGAGCAACTGCGCCATGCGTATTTCGTAGGCCAACACCTGCACCGCGGTGGCCAGATTCAACGAACTGTATTCTGGATTGGCCGGAATATGAACGTGGTAGTGGCATTTTTGCAATTCGTCATTGGTCAGCCCGCGATCCTCTCGCCCAAACAGCAGCGCCGTAGGGTGACTGCTCGACTCCGACCAGATACGCTCGCCGCAGGTGCGCGGGTCGATCAGCGGCCAAGGGATGCGGCGCTCGCGGGCACTGGTACCGATGACCAACCCACAGCCCTCGATCGCCTGGTCTAAGCTGTCGACCACGACGACCTTATCGAGCACATCGCGTGCGCCGGCGGCACGCCAGACTGCGCGCGGAGCTGGATACTCGCGGGGCTGCACCAAATAAAGCTGATCGAGGTCCATATTTTTCATAGCTCGCGCGGCCCCGCCGATATTGCCCGGATGACTGGTGTTCACCAGTACTATACGTATATTGTCCCGCTGCTTGTGCTCTGACACCTGTGACCTCGTGGCAAAATGGGCGCATTGACGCGCGTTGACCTGCGCCAAAATCAGCGCGCCGCGAAGTGTAGCAGAATCGAGGTTCTCTGGTACAATGCGCGCCCCACCGAGCGACTTGGATCATTACTATGCAACCGATGTGCAACATTGCCCTGCGCGCCGCTCGTGCCGCAGGCGAAATGATCGTCAAAGCCGCCGACAATCTCGACCTGGTCAAGGTCGACGAAAAGGGTCGCCATGATTTTGTCACCGAAGTCGACCGGCGCTCTGAAGAGTCGATCATTTATCACCTCAGCAAGGCCTATCCGGATCACAGCTTTCGCGGTGAGGAGAGCGGCCTCAGTGGCAATCTAGACAGCGACGTTGAGTGGATTATCGACCCGCTGGATGGCACTACCAACTTTGTCCGCGGCATTCCCCATGTAGCGGTTTCGATCGCCTGCCAAGTCAAGGGTCGACTGGAACATGCGGTGGTATTGGAGCCGTTTAAGCGCGAAGAATTTACCGCAAGTCGCGGTCGCGGAGCGATGCTCAACGGCCGACGTATTCGCGTCTCGGGCCGCCTCGCTGAAGACGGCGCCCTGTACGCAACTGGCATCCCATTTAGCCCGCCGTCGTTTGACGACATCGGCGGTTACCTTCGATCGATGCACGAATTTGCCAACAACTCGGCTGGCATCCGACGTCTTGGTGTAGCGTCGCTGGATCTCGCTTACGTCGCCGCCGGTCGCATGGATGTATTTTGGGAGATGCACCTAAAGCCTTGGGACATCGCCGCCGGCGCACTGCTGGTGCGCGAGGCTGGCGGCATGGTAAGCGATTTCCAAGGCGGCGAGGCGTTTCTCGACAACGGCCATATCTTGGCAAGCACCCCCAAACTGTTTAAATCCAGCCTGCAAGTGGTCGGCAAACACCTCGGTCACCTACGCTAATCGATGCCTCGAGCCTGCCGCAAACGCGCTGATCCAGACCCATTGGGCGCACGCCAGATTGACGTGGCTCGGCATTAGCGTCGAAAGATACCGGTGTCATTAGGTGGTCAAGTAATTGGCAGTTGGAATAGCGAAAAGCAAGCGCCCTGTCCAGCGGCCAACCGGTTCAGTTTCGACCGCCCATCAAGCGTGAGTCTCACCAGCTCAGCAGGCGCTCGATAAACCACAGCGCGCTGACGCTGCCAAGGACGTAGATGATCGCGGTTTGCGCCTCGCGCAAATGCGCCCGTAACCAAGCGCTACTGCGCCAGGCGACCCAAACCAACGACAGTACCACGGCGATAAACGCGAGTTGACCGAGTTCCACTCCAAGGTTAAAAAATAGCAATGCCGGCACCATCAAATCGTCCGGCAGACCTAAATCCTGAAGTACCGAGGCAAAACCAAAACCGTGCAGTAACCCAAACAATGCAGCGGTCAATATTGGATAGCGCCAGGTAAAACTCGACGCGTCAGGCACCAGCGTGGCGCTGTCGGCGGGCTCAGCCGACGCCCGCGACGCGCCCAGCCCCCCGCCATTATGTCCCGCGCGACCGCCGAGAATATGGCGATGCAGCTCAACCGCCAGCAGTAAAATACTCAATGCGATCAACGTCTCGACCAGCGCGCTGGGCAGGCGCACCCAGCCGAGGGTGGCAAGACTCAGGGTAATCGAGTGCGCCAGCGTAAATCCAGTAACCGTCAACAACAGTCGCCGCGCGCTACCGGCCATCATCATCAGACAAACTACAAACGCCAGATGGTCGTAACCGCTGAGAATATGCTGAATGCCCGCCACGCTGTATTGGCGCGCAACCTGCCCGCCACTGAGGTTGTCGAGCAGCGGCACTTGGATGCGTTCGGGGCCCGAAAAAATCTGCTTTTGCGGCCCCGCCAACGGGCTATATATCAGCAACGATGTGAGCCCGGGATTACTCCCCGGGTAGGCGATTTCGATCGCCAGATCGCTGGTATTGGCCGCGCAGCGATAATCCAATCGCCCAATTAGCGAGCCCCGACGGCGCTGCGATTGACGATTGACGCCACCCGATTGACCGACCATAAAATCCGTCGAATTCAGCGCCGACGACGGAAAATAAGGCGCGCACTGATCACCCAGCAGGCTGATCACTGGCTCCTGTCCCGCTGACATCACCGGCGGAATTTTCCATTTCACTCGGTAGCCATCGATTGACTGCTGTTGCACCTCGACATACACCGGGCGACCCTCATGGCCCCAGCTGACACCAGACAACAAACACAACACTGCCAGCAGCGCGCGCAGCGCATTCATCATCGGTTTGGCTCGCGCACCACGACCCGGTAGTGGGACATCATCGCAGCGATGCTGTCGCGTTTGACCTGCCGTTGCTGCTGGCGCTGGGTATCGCCAAGCACCGCGCCAACAACCTGCTCAAACGGCGGAATCGCGCTGGCCGTGCGTTTATTTACCCGCACCAAATGATAACCATAGTCGGAGCGAATCGGCCCCTGCCAATCGTCGATAGAGGGCAGCGCAAATAGCTGCTGCGCAAAGGCATCGCCGAAGTGCCCGATAATTTCGACATCGCTGCGCTCGGCATAATTACGATTGTACAAAAAGCGCTCACCAAATCGCCCGGATTGCTCAAAAGCCACCCGTTGTTGGCGCAATGCGCTCAACAGCTCGCTCGCAATCCGCTCTGCAGTCGCCGGATCGCGCCGGTCAAAGCCGATAAATACATGGGTAAAGGTCGCCTTTGCGGGCCGGCGATAGTCCTCTTGGTTTGCGCGGTAGTACTCGCGCAATTGCCGCTCGCTCGGCGGGGCTATTTCGTCGTAAAACCCCTGCGCGATATATTCCATTTTTTGGATCAATCGGCGACGAATAATTTGGTCGTCGCGATCGAGTTGCAGCACCATGGCCTCGCGAAACAATACCTCACCCCGGCTGTAATCATCGATCAATCGTTGGCGATCCTCATCACTCATGCTGCCGAGCGCCGCTGCCGCCTGCTGCGGTTGAAAGGTCTTCGCTTGAGTCTGCATAAAGTTGAGTAAGCGATCCTCATCGACGACGATTTCATAACGATCGTCAATCGTCGCCGGTGGCAATACCAATCGCGCCGCCACGGTTAAAATCAGCCCCAACAGTAAAAACTGCAGCAGTGGTTCGGCGAGTAATTTTTTCATAGGCACACCCATAAAGCGCGGAATGTCGGCGAGCAATAAGAGCGCATCTCAGCGCCATCAATAGCGCATTGTCGCCAAGTGTACAACGCTTTATAACCGGCACAGGCATTCACGGTTGATACCAAATCGGCGAAGTGTAAGCGCGTTCCTGGAGGGTCGATGGCCCCCTAGGAGGCGCCGACAAACCCAGCGCCAAAGCGTCAAGCAAGCCGTTGCGCGGAGTCGGTATTTGCAACACGCGGGCATAATAAAACGCTCTGTGCGCCGGGTCGAAATGTGGGTCTATCCAACGCACCGACAGCTCCGCAGCGCCAATGGTGTTACTGTAGACCGCACGACTGAGATCGACACTGTTACCCACCGCCGGCAACCTACCGCGCGCATTGACAACGCGGTCATCGGACCAGGCGACGTTGTACACATGCTCATGACTGCGCCCCGCGTTATCCACCCAGCCTTTGACAATTTGGACGCGGTCTAAATTGGCGCCGCGCGGATCCTTGACCGCGCGCACCAAAAATTGTGGCGCGCTGGTTGCCCCCAGGGTTGCCGGGGCGACCAGATCAGCGCCCATCGGCACGCCATGGCGATAGCCTATCTCGGCAAATGAGCGGGAGCTAGCCGCGTCGTTGGGAAAATCCCAACTGGCGAACAGTTGCACCCGCAGTCGCGGCCCAGTAGTGGCATACACTTCCTTGCGCTGAAACGCTGCGAACAGCGCTTCGCGCGTGTTGTCCTCGGCCCATACCGCGGCCAATCCAGAGGCCGACATATCCCAGCCATCGAACGTTACCGGACTATCGACGCTGCGAGTTTTTTGCTCCGGCGTCGAATCCCGGGCCATCTTGCCCCAGAAATTATCCTCCTCGACCGCCGCCAACCCCGAATGCGAATCGCTGGAACCAATCAGACCAAACTTAAATGGATTAACCCCAGTCTTGCGCCCCAGTGACAGGCCCATTTTCAGCGCGGGCCTTACGTAATCGCCGGGGTAATCGACAAACCGATCCTTGTCGGTCTGAATGTAGTGGGCAAAGGTTTCAAATTCAGCAAACGGATCGTCTGGCGAAAAGCGGCTGCGGGTCTCGCTGTCGCCCTTTATTTGTGTGACCTCGACGATTGGTTCCCAACGCATGCGCCGACGCGAGTAGTCGGCGTCTATGGCGACACCAGCGACGGTAGTTTCGGCAAACATATAGCCCTTGGAAATATTTGAGTTGTGTGGGATCGCGATAAATCGTCCGCCGGTGCGCTCGCTAGTGGCCTCCAGCCAGCTCCACAGATCTTCTGGATACTGACTTTGGTCTGAGCCATAGGGCACGTATTGACGCGCCACATCCGCGCCATCTGGCGTTACCACAACGCGATGTAAATTGGCGCCGGTGGGCACCGAACTCCATTCCCAACCGAGCAAGGTAGTGAATTCTCCCGGCTGATTGTGGCGCTCTGCAGCATCGATCATCGCCGACCAGGTATCTTTGACGGTAGCACTGGTATCGCCAAAAATGGCCACTTCGTCGATGTTGTTGTTGGCATCGGCAACTGGATCAGACCCTTCGTTGCCGGCCGCCGACGGCGGCAAAAACCGGCCGAAAAATGCCAGACCTTCGCTGTGGTCGATGGCCCAGTTCAGGCGCGTGATCGACAGCCAACGCCAGACATTGCCGAACACACCCAGATCCGGCAACGTCGCCTGATCAGTGTGCAACGCACGCATCAATCCAAGCATTTCAGCGTGGTCAGCCACCACCAAAAAATCCAATGGCGTACTAATTTGAGCGCGCACCCGATTATAGGGGTGAATCACCGGATAACCCCTTGCCCAGCGGTAAGCCGTCTCTGGATCGGCACTGCGATTTTCGTTGAGATAAGCATCGAAAGAGTAAGACGTATGCAAATGAGTATCGCCGAAGAACACCCGGGTAGGTTGCCAATCTTGCTGGGCTGTTGCGCCTTCTTGGGTTTGGGTGAGTTCTTGGGTTTGGGTGAGTTCTTGGGTTTGGGTGAGTTCTTGGGTTTGGATGAGTTCTTGGCGTTGGGAGCGCCCTTGGGACTCAGAGCGCTGTTGAGATTGGGAAAGCTCTTGGGATTTAAAAGGCTCTTGGGATTTAGAAAGCTCTTGGGATTTAGAAAGCTCTTGGGATTTTAAGTCGGCTTGAGATGCTTGACTCTGCGCGACAGCACCATCACCGGCCGCCATCGCTCCCATGGTTGCCACTGTGAGCAGTGCCGCTGCCACCCATGGGGCGCAATTTGCTGGTCGCGCCGCGCGCCATTGGCAGCGATGCATGGTGAACCATGACAACGCGCGCCCAACGCCGCAACAGCCGACATCCCCGCTGGCTAAGGCCGTGTAAAATGGCCCATCAATCACGTTTTTAAGCATTCGAATCCAATACATTTGCACCTCTGTATGGCCAGCCTCTGAACGAACCGGAGCCATTAAAGCGAGTTTATCGACAGGCGTAAATAGCCGTGCCTAAAAAGTCCTCGATTGACCAATAAAAATGCACCTGTGTAGCGCGACCATCGGCCTCAAGATCGGTTATAATTGATGAATGATTTAATCAATAGCAAGGGAGACTGACATCGTGGATGAAATTAACAATCAACAGGCTATCGACATTCTCAATGAGATTATGGAAGCTGAACTCGCTGGTGTAGTGCGCTACTCGCACTATGCCTTAATGGTCTACGGCTTCAATCGCATACCGATTGTCGAATGGATGAAAAGCAACGCCAGCGAAGGCCTGATGCATGCCCAGCGGGCGGGCGAATTGGTGACCATGATGGGCGGGCACCCGTCGCTAAAAATTGGCTCGCTATTAGAGACCGAGCAGCACGACATCGGCGATATTTTGCGCGAGAGTCTCGAGCACGAACGCAGCGTGTTAGACATGTACCATAAACTTTTGGGCCAGGCGATGTCGAGTAATTCGATCCTTCTCGAGGAATATGCCCGCGAAATGATCACCGCCGAAACCTTGCACCTCGATGAAGTCAATAAAATGCTCCGCAGCCCCGGCGAGATAGAAGTCTTCAAGCCGTAGGCTAATAGTAAACCCCATTAGCCTGTGCTAGCGCGCAGGCTTTACTGGGCTCTCGCTAATCCGGCGTCCCGACATTGCGCGACGCCGGCCATTCAAGCGTCGCCAAAATCTGGCGGAGCCGAGGGCACACTGTTGCGTAATTTGGGTGGCGTAATTTGGGTTGTGGCAGGAACAAACGTCGGTTGTGACAATCCGCGACATACAATACGGCTTAACCAGCCTCTTTTTTTTAAGTGGGGCTGCAAGTGGAGCCGCAAGTGGAACTGCAAGTAGGGGCGCTAGACAGCGTCGCTAGCGCGGACAAAGACGACTACAGGTGACCGACAGCCTTTAAAAAGCACAGGCGTTGCGGCCCCAAGTCAAAGGTTCTACCGCCGATGTTCCGCTCTCAAGATTCAACGAAAGCACGCTCGATCACATAGTGTCCAAGACGACCGCTGCGCGCCTCGACAAACCCCTTGTCGTTTAACACCGCGCAAAATTCTTTGAGCATGCTCGG
>CAJIZO010000097.1 GCA_905181995.1 Flavobacteriaceae bacterium TMED48 | reverse complement strand
TTTTTGCAGTACCCGCTTAGTGGCTGGGTCTGCTGCGCTAATTTTTAGTTTAACCCCTAGACCGCTCATTTGGTTGGAGCTATTCGTTCGCTTGAGGGGTTCGCTTGAGGGGTTCGCTTAAGGGCTTTGAGCAATCGACCCAGTGGTGGCTTTGGCCGGGGTGATGACGGCTGACTTGCCGCGCTTGCGACAGCGCCGATCCGGTATTTGCAAACCGTCGATGGCAATCAATAGCGGCGTCTTGCGGTATCGCTGAGGTCATAATGGATGGCGTTGGCCAGTGGTTGATGCCAGCCAATCGGCGACTTCGTCGGCGCTGCCGCGAAACGCGATCGACTGCGCTTTTTGGTTTAATTGATAGCGGTACATGGGGTCATAATAATCGCGCGTTAGCACCGTCAACCAATCGCGATGGGCGGCGTATTGATCGTGCTGTTGGCAGGCGATGGCGCGTTCCATTTGCGCTAGCAACTGCTGAGTGCGCGCTCCGCCGAGGCGTTTTTTTATGCGCAGCAGGCTATCGGTTAAATGGTTGGCAAAGTGCTTCTCACCGTCTTCGCCAAACGCCGCCAGCGTCTGGCGATGGCGATCGACCACATACTCCTGCCAGAGGTTTTCGAGGCGCTGTTCAAACGCCATATCGATCACCGCGATCGGGCTTGCCGCCATGCGCGCCAGCAGTGGTGGCGGCAGTTGCCGAGCGCCAATCATGCGGCTTTCGTCCTCGATCACCACCGGCGCTGAAGACTCCTCGCCGTCGATGAGTTTGAGCAAATCTAAGGCGATGCGGTTTTCGAAGTTCGCCTGATTGGGTTGTTCGTCGAGGGGCCGGCCAAAGCTTGAGCCCTTGTGGTTGGCCGCGCCCTCGAGATCAATCGCGCGCTGCAGTTGCTTGAGCAGGGTGGTCTTGCCGGTGCCGGTCATGCCCGACAGCACCACCACGTTGCCACTGGCGCTAAAACTGCCGAGATAGTCGATCAGGTAGTTTCGCAGAGCCTTGTAGCCCCCGCTGACCCGCGCGCACATTAGGCCGCTATCGGCTAGCCACTGCTGGCTAATGTGCGAACGCAGACCGCCGCGGGCGCAGTATATGACCGCCTGCGGGTGGGCGGTTATATAGTCGCGCCAGGCCGCTACCCGCTGCTCGCGAAGTTCACCGCAGACCAACCGATGACCGAGATCGATGGCCGCCTGCTGGCCATGCTGGCGATAGCAAATACCGACCTGATGCCGCTCGGCATCGTTCATCAACGGCAGGTTGCAAGCGCCGGTCAGGCTACCGCCAGCGTATTCAACTGGCGCGCGCACGTCGAGCAGTGGTTGCTCGGCGAGCAACAGCGCGCGGTAGTCGTCGATCTCCGGAAGTGTCTTCATCGCTTATCGATGCGCCTGCAGGGCAAAAATAACAATCCAGCATAGCATGTTGGTGGGCGCGGCTGAGGCCTATTGATGAACCACCTCGATGCGCGCTCCGGCCGCGTCCTGCGCTAGCAGTTCGCCAATCGGCTGAACGCCGCATCCAGCGCTATCGAGCATCGCCACGACGCTGTCGCGGGCCTCGGGGCGCACCGCTATGAGCAGACCGCCGCTGGTTTGCGGGTCGCACAGCAGTTGTTGATCGGCGGCGTTGGCACCGGTCACCGCTGCGCCATAACTCCGCCAGTTGCGTGCGCTACCGCCTGGAACCGCGCCGCGTTCGCGGTATTCGTGCACGCAGTCATCGAGCACGGGCAGGGCGCGCATATTCAGCCGTGCGGCGACACCGCTGCCGCGACAGACCTCGAGTAAATGACCGAGCACGCCAAAACCGGTCACGTCGGTCATGGCGGTGACGCCAGAAATGCTGGCCAAGCGGACGCCAATATCGTTGAGCTTTAGCATGCTGTCGACGGCGAGGTGGCGGTGTTGGTCGGCTAACAGTCCGCGTTTTTCTGCGGTGGTCAAAATGCCAACGCCGATCGGTTTGGTCAGATAAAGGCTGTCGCCGACCTCTGCGGTGCTGTTTTGCTTGAGGTGTTCGAGCGCTACGCTGCCGCTGGCGGCAAGACCAAAAATCGGCTCCTGAGTATCGATAGAATGACCGCCGGCGAGATGAATGCCGGCGCGATGGCAGGTGTCGCGACCTCCTTCGATCACCTGTCGGCCGATCTCCAGCGGCAGCTTATCGATCGGCCACCCAAAGATCGCGATGGCCATCATCGGCGTACCGCCCATCGCGTAGATATCGCTAAGGGCATTGGCTGCGGCGATGCGGCCAAAGTCGAAGGGGTCGTCGACAATCGGTGTAAAAAAATCGGTGGTGCTGATAATCCCGCGCCCGTCACCGAGATCGTAGACCGCGGCATCGTCGCTGTGCCGGTTGCCGACCAGCAGCTTGCCAGGTGGTGGTGCCGAGAGTTCCGAGCGCAATAGTTGGCTCAGATTGTCGGGCGCTATTTTGCAACCGCAGCCGGCGCCGTGGCTAAAGTGGGTGAGTTTGGTGGGTGTCTGCATGAGCTGTCCTTGTGGTGGGCAATAATGTAGTTAACCGCGCGCGCTGCGTTGCTTGCAGTACTCGCGGGGCGTCACGCCAGTCCAGTGTTTAAAGGCCCGCGAGAACGAGCGCGATTCACTGTAGCCGACCCGTTCGGCGACCTGTTCGACGGTCATGCACTGCTCGATGAGTTGCTGGATAGCCATTTCGCGGCGCAGGTTGTCCTTGATCTTTTGGTAGCTGGTGTCGCTGGCGGCGAGGCGTCGGTGCAAGGTCTGCACGCTCATATCCAACAGCGCGGCCATATTCTCGAGGCTCAAAAACTCCAGACGCCCCGGTTGGCGCTGGCTGATGTGGCGCTCTATCTGGGATTCTAGGGTATCTGCCGAACCCGGTATGGTCATAAGATCGGCCGGCATGTTGGTCAGATACTCGCTCAATTGCTGGCTATTGCGGCGCAGCGGCATATCCAGGTAGTGGGCGTCGAAAATCAATTGATTGGCGGGCCGATTGAAGCTCAGTTGGGCAGGAAACATTACCTTTAATTCGTCTCTATGGGCGGGTTCGGCAAAGGTGAAATGGGTCTCTTGCAGGCGGATCGGTTCGCCGATATACCAACTGGGAAAGCGGTGCCAGATCACCAGCCACCACTCGGCCATAAAATGCTCGCTGTCGAGTTCTGGACGGCGCATGGTGAAACTGATCGCGGCGCGCTGGTGGTTTTTTGTCAGACTCATAACAATGTCGCGGTTGACCAGATTATAAAAATTCAGCGCCCGCTCGAGCAATTCACCGAGCGTGGCGCAGCGACACACCAGTTCGGCCATGGTGGCAAATAATCCAACGCGGCAGGGCGATTCGGTAAACCCCATAAATTCGTCGTCAAGACTGTCTTGCACGCTTTTAAACAGTCGCGCCACCTGCTCGGTATGAAAACGCTGACCGCGTCGCTGCAACAATTGAGGGTTGATTCCAGCGCGTTCGAGCAGCGCCCGCTTGGATATCTGTCGGTGGTCGGCGCTCGCCATGCAGGCGGTCACGTGATGTTTGCAGACAGTTGCCATGGGGTCGGGGTCGGAAGCCTTAGAGGTTCATCGTTATAAATTGTGAGTTTATATCGCTATTAAACCATGCTGACGGCACTTTCGCCGGTGTAATTGATAAAAATTGTGTTTTTATGCTGTAAATTGCCCTGTTTATCTATCGGAGGCTAAGGCATAGTGTTGGGCTTAATTGCGCAGTTCGGGCTAGATATTCACGCTCGTTAGCGTCTTGGCCCGAGGGAAATATCCTATGTCCGATGATAAATCGCCCGATCTCGACGATTGGCAAGCCCTGTTAAACAAGGAAACCCGCGGTCTGACGCCCGAGCAGATGGCTTGGCATACCCCCGAGGGGATTCACATCAAGCCCCTCTATACCGCTGCGGACACCGCCGATCTTGAGCATATGGACAGCCTGCCGGGTTTTGCGCCCTACATGCGCGGCCCCAAGGCGAGTATGTACGCGGGGCGCCCTTGGACGGTGCGCCAGTATGCCGGATTTTCTACCGCCGAGGCGTCGAATGCCTTTTACAAACGCAATCTAGCCGCCGGTCAGCAGGGTTTGTCGGTGGCGTTTGATCTGGCCACCCATCGAGGATATGACTCCGATCATCCCCGCGTCGAGGGCGATGTGGGCAAGGCCGGTGTGGCAATCGACTCGGTCGAGGATATGAAGATTTTGTTCGATAGCATTCCCCTCGACAAGGTCTCGGTATCGATGACCATGAACGGGGCGGTACTGCCGGTAATGGCCAGCTACATCGTCGCCGCCGAGGAGCAGGGTGTGGCACCTGAGCAGTTGGCGGGTACGCTACAGAACGACATATTAAAAGAGTTTATGGTTCGCAATACCTATATCTACCCGCCGGCGCCGTCGATGCGCATCGTCGCAGATATCATTGCCTACACCGCCGAGTACATGCCCAAGTTCAATTCAATCTCGATCTCTGGCTACCATATGCAAGAGGCCGGCGCGACCAATGTGCAAGAGTTGGCGTATACCATCGCCGACGGTATCGAGTACGTGCGCACGGCCATCGATCGCGGTCTCGAAGTCGATAAGTTTGCGCCGCGGTTGTCGTTTTTCTTTGCCATTGGTATGAATTTCTTTATGGAAATTGCCAAACTGCGCGCCGCGCGGATTCTTTGGGCAACCCAGATGCAAAAGCACTTTGCGCCGAAAGATCAGCGCTCGTTGATGCTGCGTACTCACTGCCAGACCTCCGGCGTCAGCTTGACCAGTAAGGACCCCTACAACAATGTTATGCGCACCACCATCGAAGCAATGTCGGCGGTACTCGGTGGTACCCAATCGCTACACACCAATTCGTTTGACGAGGCGCTCGGTCTGCCGACCGAATTTTCGGCGCGCATCGCGCGCAATACCCAGTTGGTGATTCAGGAGGAAACTGGCATCACCCAAGTGGTCGATCCACTCGCCGGTTCCTACTATGTGGAATCCTTGACCAATGAATTAGTGTCTGCGGCACAGGTGTTGATCGACGAGGTCGAAGAACTCGGCGGCATGACGCGGGCGGTCGAATCGGGTATGCCGAAATTGCGCATCGAAGAGGCCGCCGCCACCCGTCAGGCGCGTATCGACCGGGGCGAAGAAGTGATCGTCGGGGTAAATAAGTATCAGGCCGAGACCGAGGCCGAGATCGATGTGCTGTCGATAGACAACAGCGCGGTGCGCGATTCGCAAGTTGCGCGGTTGCAGCAGGTGCGCGACAGTCGCGACGAAGCCGTTTGCGAGGCCACCCTCGAGGTTCTCAGTCAGGCAGCGCGCAGTGGCGATGGCAATCTATTGGCATTGGCGGTGGATGCTGCGCGCGCGCGCGCCACGGTCGGTGAGATGTCCGATGCGCTGGAGCGCGAGTGGGGACGGCACCGCGCCGAGCAGCGCTCTATCAGCGGCGTCTATGCGGCGTCTTATCAGGGAGATCAAGAGTTTATGGACATTCAACAGCAGGTTGAAGCCTTTGCCGAAAAACACGGTCGTCGACCACGCATGCTAGTCGTCAAGATGGGTCAAGACGGCCATGACCGCGGCGCCAAAGTAATCGCTACCGCATTTGCCGATATGGGTTTTGACGTCGACGTTGGGCCGATGTTTCAAACCCCCGCCGAGGCGGCCAGGCAGGCGATTGAAAACGACGTGCACATTGTTGGTATTTCGTCTCAGGCGGCCGGTCACAAGACCTTGGTGCCGCAGTTAATCGATTCGTTAAAGTCTCAGGGCGCCGACGATGTGCGGGTTATTTGTGGCGGTGTGATACCGCCCCAAGATTATGCCGAACTGGAAGCCGTCGGCGTGGCCGCTATCTTTGGTCCGGGAACCAATATTCCCGAGGCAGCCAGGCAGGTTTTAGCGCTGGTCAATTAAGCGCCGGATGCCAGCGATGAGCGGCCGGTGAAAAACCTTACACAGCCGATGCCGAGGACCCTTTTTGGCGCGGTCGAAAACGGAGATAACGATGCAGGACATCATAAAACAACTTGAAGAAAAGCGTCAGTCAGCCCGACTTGGCGGTGGTCAAAAGCGCATTGACGCGCAGCATGCCAAGGGTAAATTAACCGCCCGCGAACGCCTTGACTTGTTGCTCGACGACAACAGTTTTGAAGAGTGGGATATGTTTGTCGAGCACCGCTGTACCGATTTTGGTATGCAGCAGCAGCAGATTCCCGGTGACGGTGTGGTAATTGGCTACGGCACCATCAATGGCCGATTGGTATTCGTGTTTAGTCAGGATTTCACCGTGTTTGGTGGCGCGCTCTCCGAGGCACACGCGGAAAAAATCTGCAAGTTGATGGATCAGGCGATGAAGGTTGGCGCTCCGGTGATTGGGCTCAACGATTCCGGTGGCGCCAGAATCCAAGAGGGCGTGGCGTCGCTCGGCGGCTATGCCGAAGTCTTTCAGCGCAACGTGATTGCCTCCGGGGTGGTGCCGCAAATCTCCATGGTGATGGGCCCGTGCGCCGGTGGTGCGGTGTATTCACCGGCGATTACCGATTTTATCTTTATGGTTCAGGACAGCTCGTACATGTTTGTCACTGGCCCCGACGTGGTCAAGACGGTGACCCATGAAGAGGTCAGCGCCGAGCAACTGGGCGGTGCACTGACCCATTCGAGCGTTTCGGGCGTGGCCGATTTAGCGTTTGAAAACGACGTCGATGCGCTGGCTAAGCTACGCCATTTTTTCAACTTTTTGCCAGCCAACAACCGTGAGAAGCCACCGCAATGGCCGACTGAAGACCCCGCTGACCGCGTCGATATGTCGCTCGATACAGTGATTCCGGCGGATCCCAACAAGCCCTATGATATGCACGAGGTGATCACCAAGATTGCCGATGAGGGCGAGTTCTTCGAACTACAGGTCAGCTACGCGAAAAATATCATCATTGGTTTTATGCGTATCGAGGGCTCGACCGTCGGTGTGGTCGCCAATCAACCGATGGTACTGGCGGGTTGTCTCGACATCGATGCGTCGCGCAAGGCGGCGCGCTTTATTCGGTTTTGTGATGCCTTTAACATTCCCCTGTTCACGCTGGTCGATGTTCCCGGCTTTATGCCCGGCACGTCTCAGGAGTACGGCGGCATTATCAAGCACGGCGCCAAGCTACTGTATGCCTACGCCGAGTGCACCGTACCCAAGGTCACGCTGATCACCCGCAAGGCATACGGTGGTGCCTACGATGTGATGTCGTCCAAGCACCTGCGCGGCGATGTCAATCTCGCCTGGCCGACCGCCGAGATTGCGGTGATGGGTGCCAAGGGTGCGGTGGAGATTATCTTCCGCAAGGACATCGGCGATCAGGCCAAGATCGATGCGCGCACCGAAGAGTACCGGGTAAAGTTTGCCAATCCGTTCATCGCCAGCAAGCGCGGCTACGTCGACGATGTCATCATGCCCCATAGCACCCGCGGACGGTTGGCGCGATCGCTGGCGATGCTGCGCAATAAAGCGCTGGAAAACCCCTGGCGAAAACACGGCAACATCCCGTTGTAGGCGGCGTATCAAGGGTTTTTTGATGCATGCAAAATAAAATATGGGCTGGTAGAGACAGTGTGTACTAACTGATAACGATTGAGAACGATAAATTATGTTTAAAAAAATTCTGGTCGCCAACCGCGGTGAAATAGCTTGCCGCGTTTTTTCCACCGCAAAGCGTCTCGGGATTGCCACCGTGGCGGTGTATTCCGATGCCGATAGCGACGCGCTGCACGTGCGCATGGCTGACGAAGCGGTGCACATAGGGCCGGCAGCTTCGGCGCAGAGCTATTTGGTCATCGAAAATATTCTCAGCGCCTGTCGACAGACCGGCGCCGATGCGGTGCATCCCGGGTATGGCTTTTTATCTGAAAACGCCGCTTTTCGCGATGCGCTGGACGCCGCTGGCATAGCCTTTATAGGCCCCGGCAAGCACGCCATCCAGTCCATGGGCGATAAGATCACCTCTAAATTGATCGCCGAAAAAGCCGGTGTTAGCACCGTTCCAGGCTACACCGATGTGGTGGTCGACGCCGATCATGCAGTCGCTGTTAGCGCCGATATTGGCTATCCGGTGATGATCAAGGCCTCGGCCGGTGGCGGTGGCAAGGGCATGCGCGTGGCTTGGGACGAGCAGGATTGTCGCGATGGTTTTGAGCGCGCTAGCAGCGAGGCGCGCACCAGTTTTGGCGACGACCGTATCTTTATCGAAAAATTTATTCAGGAACCGAGGCATATCGAGATTCAGGTGATGGCCGACGCCCACGGCAACGTCATCTACCTTGGCGAGCGCGAGTGCTCGATTCAACGTCGCCATCAAAAGGTCATTGAGGAGGCGCCATCGCCGTTTATCGACGAGGCGACCCGCCGCGCCATGGGCGAGCAGAGCTGTGCACTAGCGCGCGCGGTCGATTATCAATCGGCCGGTACGGTGGAGTTTATCGCCGATGCCGAGCGCAACTTTTATTTCTTGGAGATGAACACGCGACTTCAGGTAGAGCATCCTGTGACTGAGATGGTCACCGGCCGCGATCTGGTGGAATTGATGATTATCGCCGCCGCTGGCGAGCCGCTGCCGTTGGCTCAAAGCGATGTGGTGCTCGATGGTTGGGCGATGGAGTCGCGCGTTTACGCCGAGGATCCACTGCGCAATTTTATGCCTTCGACCGGCCGTTTGGTCGGGTATCGCGAACCCGAGGGCGAGGGTGTGCGGGTCGATAGCGGGGTCTACGAGGGGGGCGAAGTGTCGATGTTCTACGATCCGATGATCTCCAAGTTGGTGACCTACGGCGTCGATCGCGAGCAGGCAATCGAGCGCATGGTCGGCGCTCTAGACCGCTATTACATTCGCGGCGTCAGCCACAATATCAGTTTTTTGAACGCGCTGATGGTGCACCCGCGATTTATCGCCGGTCGCTTGACGACCAATTTTATCGCCGAGGAATACCCCGATGGCTTTAGCGCCGACTTGGTGGCTCAAGAAGATCCAGTAACGGTGATCGCGGTGGCTGCCGCAGCGCATCAATTGCGCGTCGAGCGCGATGCGTTGGTATCCGATCAAATGGCTGGGCACGAATATCCGGCGCGCGAGGACTGGGTGGTGGTGATTGGTGAGCGACACACCCCGGTGCACACTGAACTGCTCGATCAGGGTTATACCATTGGCATTGATGGCGTTGACTATCACATCGATACCGACTGGCAACTTGGCGAGCCGTTATTCGGCGGTCGCATTAACGATCGGCCGTTCGCGGTGCAGGTCGACGGCTGCGTTAATCACTTTCGTTTGCGCTCTCGCGGTGCCGAGATCGACGCGCGCGTGCTATCGCCGCGTGCGGCGAGCTTGAGCGCCCATATGCTCTATAAAGAGCCGGCGGATATGTCCAAATACCTACTTTCGCCCATGCCCGGATTGTTGGTCAGTTTGGCGGTTGCCGAGGGCGACGAGGTCAAAGAAGGGCAGGAATTGGCAGTGGTAGAAGCGATGAAGATGGAAAATAGTCTGCGCGCGCTACAAGATGGTGTGGTGGCATCGGTCAACGCCGAGGTCGGCGCGAGTTTGGCGGTCGATGAAATTATCATCGAATTTGCCTAGAGCGCTACCGGTAGGCGATGGCTTTGGCTAAACTGATGGCGATCACAGAGGTAGTCTAATGACCGAAACAGCATCTCTAGAACAGCGGATTTGCCGCGGCGATCGCCGCGCACTGGCCAAGGGCATCACGCTGATCGAATCGACCCGGGCAGACCATCGCGAAGACGCCGTGGCGCTGCTCGAGGCGCTGATGCCGTCGACCGGTGAGGCAATTCGCATCGGTATATCTGGTGCGCCGGGGGTTGGTAAATCGACCTTTATCGAGGCCCTTGGCAATCACCTGATCGACATCGGACATCGCGTTGCAGTGCTTGCGGTGGACCCGACCTCGGCGGTCACCGGTGGCTCTATTCTTGGCGATAAAACGCGCATGCAGACGCTGGCCTTTCGCGACCAGGCGTTTGTCCGGCCGTCGCCGGCCGCGGGCACTCTCGGCGGAGTAACGCGGCGCACGCGCGAGTCGATGTTGCTGTGCGAAGCCGCCGGATTTGACGTAATCATCGTCGAGACCGTGGGTGTCGGGCAATCTGAGACCGCGGTGGCGGATATGACCGATGCCTTTTTACTGTTGCTGCTACCGGCCGGTGGCGACGAGTTGCAGGGTATCAAACGCGGTATTATGGAGCTTGCCGATATCATTTTGGTCAACAAGGCGGATGGCGAGCAGCGCAATGCCGCCGAGCGCACTATGGCCGATTATCGCGCCGCGCAGCAGTTTATCAAGCCGCGCTACCGCGCCTGGCAGCCCTCGGTGGCGACCTGCTCGGCGCTCGATGGCCAGGGGATCGAAACGGTCTGGCAGCAGCTACGCGAAATGCGTAGCGGCCTGATCGAGTCGGGCGAGTTTGATGCCCATCGCGCCGAGCAGGCGCGCGCCTGGATGTGGGCCGAGACCACCGCCTTGTTGATCGCCGACCTAACCGCACACCCCGCCGTGCGGGCGTTGGTTGCAGATTTAGAACAGTCGGTACGAACTGGCGAAACGCCGCCCACGGTCGGCGCGCAGCGGTTGATTGAGGCGTTTAAAGCAGCCTCGTGCGACGGCTAAAGGCCTGTACACAGCAGGCTTCTCTGAGCTTGCTGTCGATTAGTCATTGTCCATTGTTATAAAAACCGTTGACTAGCTGCGCCAGTAGCGCGCCCAAAATAACCCCACTGGTATTTGCCAGCATATCTAGCCATTCTGCATGACGGTTGACGTAGGGCTGTATCAACTCGATCAGGCCGCCGCAAAGAATAAAAAATAGTATGATCAAGCCCCAGCGATTGGGTTTTCGCAGCGCAGTCGGAAAGACCAACACCGCATAGGCGATTAAATGGTGGCTTTTATCGGTGCCCGGTACAACGGGGAGACTGGCGTGGGGGTACAGCGACAGAACCGTGATGGCGGATAAAAGCGCCAAGGTTATTTGCCACCAGTAGGCTTTAATTTTTTGTAAAACGATAACCATGGGCAATTTTCTTATAACCGCGACGCCTAACTAAGGCGTCGCTAGTGTGGTTGGGTTGATTGCCGCACTGTGCGCGGCATCTTTTTCCGTTGTTTACCGCGTCTCGCACGTGCTCAGGGCAAGGTGTCAAACTTTGATTGTACCTTCGCTGACCATTTTACAGCTGCCAGCGATCCAGACATCGGTGATCACAGCCGCTCTTTTCGCGGTACGCGCGTCGAGTACGCTGGGGCGATTCATCTCAACGCCCTGCGAGATGCGCCAGCTA
>CAJIZO010000096.1 GCA_905181995.1 Flavobacteriaceae bacterium TMED48 | reverse complement strand
CGCCGAGTAATTTTGAATTTTCTACGCGGATAATAGAGGATCCCAGTCGTATGTTTGTGATGCTGACGGATGGTGTGACCGACGTTATGAACGAGCAACCGATGCCGATTGCATTTGGCCGTAAAAGATTGATGAGGTTACTGGAGCAACAAGATACGTCGGACCCCAAATTAGTCATTAGTCAGGTAATGAACGCGATCGATCAGTATAAAGGTACGACACCGCTACGGGACGATTTGACTCTGTTGGCGTTCTATATAGACCAGTTGCTTGTCACCGATCTGGGCGATATGGGATTAATGAATGTTCAGGGAGCATCTAAATAGGGTCTCAATAGATGTTTTTTTAATCAGCTTTCTAAATCGTAGTTTTAAGTCGGCTGAGGTGTAACCAACAACTTATTGTCTAGTTAAGTTTTGGGTTTAAATACTCGGATGTTGGCACATACGGACTTTTTAAAGCTACACAAGAGAGGGATTGACAGTGATCACTGCAAACTTATTTTTGATTTTTGTGAGATTAAACCGTTACATTAACAAACAGCGGTTCGTTGCGCACTGGCGCGTCGCTTTGAATGGCCATTAGTTCCTCTATCTGCTTGTCGAGGCGCATAGACGGTGTTTGTATTTCTTTGGGTTCTATTTCGTCTATCGACATTTCCTCCGTGGCTACTTTCGGCTCAAGTCGCTCGGCGGTAAGGCTATCGCGAACCTTCATCTCAAACAGTTGCTTAGCCATTAGGTCTGCTTCTAATCGCGCCGCTAGGCCGCGCTCTTGAGCAAATACTTCAGGTTGATCGACGACGCGTTGGCTCTGCCTACGCGGTTCTACGGCGTTATCATAGCGCTTGGCAACGCGTTGTTGCTGTCGAGTTCCCTGCTCTATTAAGGCGGGAGAATTACCTAGATTTCTGGATATTTGTGCCAACAGACAGACTCCAAAGGATATTTAACGTAACCGCCTACAAAGATCACCCATAATTGTGCACTAGTTCTATAAAAAAAGGAATAGTTGCATAAAAGCAAACTAACTTTGCCGTTCGGCTAAATAAACTACCTGTGCTGTCGACCCTTTTACTATAATGTTGATGCCGTGCTGTCGAAGAGTCGGCGTTGCGGTGGTTGGGGTTGGGGTGGTTGTGTCGATATCCATTCAAAATCGGAGTAAGGACGTGGTAACGTGAAATTCTTGACGATCTTTTGTTGTTTCACCATTGGCCTGTTGGCGAGCCATTGGGCCAGCGCCGAAAAAATACAGCTGACCTGTGATGGCCGCGATTTGATTCTCGATACGGACACCCGATTGTTGGAGTTGGAAGTCGTCAATAATACCTTGCTGACACCCGATAAAACCTATCGAGACATACCTTATACCGAAGATCAATCGCTGGTGCGTTTTCGTGTGGTGGGTGAATTTTACACCGAAGGCTGGGCGCTGGACCGTGAATCAATGATAGCGGCCAGTAGTTTGACCATGCCGAAAAAACCAGAGATCGCGTCGGTCAATAGACGCTATCAATGCTCCGAAACCGTGGCGCCAGAACCACCCGAAAAATTGCCCAAGCAAAAAGTCGGTAAGCGACCGAGGAAGCGTGGCTTTTAGCGTCTCTTTAGAGGCCGTGAAAGAATCGGTTTATCGCCTCGCTGCGCGTCATCGCGTCGCGGTAGCCAAGCTCTATCAACGCCCCGCAGAAGCCGGGTTCAAACAGTAGGTAGCTGGCAGCGCTGCTGTTTGATTCAGCGCCCAGCGCCCCGGTCGAATCGAGAATATAGCGCAACGCTCGGGGTAATTCGTGGGCGTGGGCGCGGGCTAAGTCATCAATCGATACACTCGGCGTAATCGCCAACACGTCAATTTCACGAAAATGCTGTGCTGCCTGAGCTTTACTCGATAGCGCCGAAGTCAATTGGTTGATGTTGTACAGCGATTCCAAATCACTCTCTAAACCGTCGGCAAAAGCGCTGTTGTAGAGGTGTCCGATAACCTGAGCGCTGGACGGGGCCTTGCCGTGCTCGGTGACGCCAACGCCAGTTGCACGCGGGTTGCCGACGCCGATCACGAAGAGTTTATCAGCGCCGAGACGCAGCGCTGGGCTGAGGGGTTTTTGTTGCCTTACCGCACCATCACCAAAGTACTCAGAACCGATTTTGACCGCTTTAAAGATCCCGGGAATTGCGGTAGACGCCATTAAATGATCGACTGCTAGTCGGGTGCTGACGCCGCACCGGCGGGAACGCTGCCATTCTGCGATCGATGGTTTTGCCTGAAAAAACGCCACCGATTCTCCCGATGCATAACTAATCGCGGAGACCGCGATGGCATCCAATTCGCCGTTTTGGAGGGCAACATTTAAATGCTCAAAACGGACATAACTTGCCAGTAGCGATTTTAAGGGGCTGCAGTCGAGCAGTGCATAGGGCTCGTTGGTCGAGGCCGGATTAGCAAACATTGAGGATACACTCGAGGCCAACGATTTGCCGAGCGAGCTCGCGCGGTATACATCGGCCGCGTGCAGCGAGCGCCAAAGCGACTCGAGTTTGCGTATGCGCAGACGAAAAGGCCCGGCGCGACCGCCGATTGCCAAGCTGTTGAGCGCGCCTGCGGACGTGCCACAAATGATCGGGAAGGGGCTATAGACGGTGCTTGGTATGATCTCTGCAACGGCGCGCAGCACACCGGCCTGATAGGCTGCTCGGGCGCCGCCGCCGCTCAATACTAACGCGCGTTTCATCGACTAAAAAATACCCATTTCGATACCCGTGGCCATACCCAGACCGAGTTCCTCGCAGGCGACCAGTCGGTCGGCTGTTAGCTCGCCCTTGCAGATCAATGGCTCGCTCACCTCGCGCAGTGGGTAGCCTCTGGCTATGCGTTGAATATCCCGCACTGCGCCACTGCCGTCATTGCTCGAACTGACAAAAATTGCGTAGGGCAGGTTGATTTTATAGGGTTCTGCAGGGTAGTAAGTGCGATCAAAAAAGTCCTTGAGCATACCGCTCATGGTGCCAAAATTTTCTGGCGTGCCAAACAGGAGTCCGCCGGCCCACAGCAGGTCTTCGAGTCCGGCGTCGGCGGCCGCTAGCGCGCGCGTACTCACCGACGGATGTTGCTGACAACCGCGCAGAACAGCGGCCGCCATCGACTGGGTTTTACCGCCTTGGCTGTGGGAGACGATCAATAGATTTTTTCGCTGTTTTTGCGCGCTATCTGTCATTTAATTACCCCCGCGGTTGTTACACTGATGGCCAGTAACTCCGAGCTGTTCGGTCTGCGCACGACTTTAGCAGCCTTGGGGTGCAATGCAAACCGAGATCTGAGATGGCGGTATTGTCGGCCTTTGCGGTGGGCGTATTCTCTGTGGTTTGGTGGCCGCAGTTGCCAGCCATCGGAACCTGGGTTGTTGTTGTGCTCGGTGTTATGCCACTTGTTGGCCGCCGTATCCTTCGAATATTACCGATTATCGCTGCAGGGATGCTCTGGGGGCTTATCGCTGCGCACCAGGCAGATCGATTCATACTCCCGGTATCGATGGATAAAACCGACGTCTTGGTCGTCGGTCACGTGATAGGTTTGGTCGATCGAGATCTCAGGCGCTCGCGCTTTCGATTGCGGGTTGATTCGGCAATAGCGATGGACGAGGCTCAGGCCGAGCTCCGGCTCAAAGTAGTATTGATTAATTTATACGCCCAGCACGCAGCCGACGTCAGTATTACTTCGGGGCAACGCCTTAAAATGGTCGTTCGTTTACGGCGTCCGCGCGGCGCGTTAAACCCCGGTGGCTTCGATTATCAAGCATGGCTCTATCAGCAGGGGATCGGCGCGACCGGCTACGTGCGTCGACTGATCGATGTGTCTGAAGACCATGGTAGAGCCGGCAGAGTGGTTGAGGCGGGGCGCTGGAACCGTGCAATGGCGGCCGTTTCGCGGCAGCGCGAACGCATTAGTCAAGCGATTCACAGCCTGCCAATCGGGCCTCAAAGCGCCGCTGCGTTGGCTGCGATTACGGTCGGTGATCGGCGGCACCTAGCGCAGTGGTGGGGCGACTTGGCGCGGCTTGGCATCGTTCACCTGATGGTGATTTCTGGTTTGCATATCGGC